>NZ_JBSVCZ010000008.1:0-212413 GCF_054072955.1 Streptomyces sp. SS8 | reverse complement strand
CCTTTTCGGTCCCGGGTTTGTTGGGGGGGCGCCCCGCCGCCCCCCCCCCCGGGGGGCGGGGGGGGGGGCGGCCCCGCCCCGGGCGCCCGCCGCGCGGGGGGGGGGGGGGGGGGGGGGGGGCCCCCCCCGGGGGGGCCGGGGGCCCCCCCCCGCCACGGGGCCGGACCGTCCGGTCAGCTCCGCGAACCGCCCGCGGCGCAGGCGGCGCCGTTGAGGGTGTAGGAGCCGGGCGGGGCGGTGTCGCCGGTGTGGGTGGCCTGGAAGCCGATGTCGACCGACGCGCCCGGGGCGATGGTGGCGTTGTAGGAGACGTTCCTGGCCGTCACCCGGCCGGAGGCGGGGGAGTAGGTCGCGTTCCAGCCGGAGGTGATGGTCTGCCCCTCGGGCAGGGTGAGGGCCAGCGACCAGCCCTCGATCGCGGTGGTGCCGGTGTTGGTGATGGTGATGCTCGAGGTCAGGCCGGTGTTCCAGGCGTTGACGGCGGCGGTGACCCGGCAGGCCGCCGGCTCGGGCTCGGGGTCCGGGTCCGGGTCGGGGCCGGGGTCGGAGGACTGGAACTGGGAGAAGAACTTCCATATCTCCGCCGGCAGCCAGGTCCTGGGACCGCTGTCACCCGGCGCCCCGTCCTGCGGGGCGGCGATGTGCCCTTCGTCGAACGCGGCCCAGACGACCGGATGCCCGGCCGAGCAGCCCGAGTAGGCGGTGATCCTGTGGGTCAGGCTGCCCTGGGACGGCTCCGGCGGGTTCTGGGGGGTGCAGCCGTTGTTCCGGACGAACCTGTCCCGCATCGCCCGGCCGCCGGAGATGCCGAGGACGCTGTCCCTGAGGCCGTGCACCCCGAAGTAGGCGATGGGCCTGGTGCCGTCGTCGCACCCGCTGAGCACCCCGGCGCTCTGGACCGCGACCGCGCGGAAGACCGTCGCGCGCGAACACGCCAGCGAGTACGACATCGCGCCCCCGTAGCTGAACCCCAGGGCGAAGCGCTGCTCCTGGTCGACGCACAGGTCCGCCTCGATCAGCCGGATCATGTCGTCGACGAAGGCGGTGTCCCTCCCGCCGGTGTTGGCCCAGCCGTTGTCGAGGCCCTGGGGCGCGACGAAGACGGCGCTCTCGTCCGCCAGTCGCTGGAGCCCGTAGTAGGCCCAGGTGCCCGTGTCCACGGTGCGGCCGGTGGCGACGTCGGTGGAGGAGCCGCCCAGCCAGTGGAACCCGAAGACCAGCCGGTAGGGGCGGCTGCGGTCGTATCCGCCGGGGATCCGCAGGATGAAGCTCCGGGCCCTGCCGCCGCTCTGGATCGTGTGGGTGCCGCTCGTCAGGGTGGGGGCCTTGCCGCATCCGGGGCTCGCGGCGGCGGCGCCGGCGTCAGCGGCCGCGCGGGATGCCGTGGA
This sequence comes from Streptomyces sp. SS8, assembly GCF_054072955.1. NCBI lineage: Bacteria > Bacillati > Actinomycetota > Actinomycetes > Kitasatosporales > Streptomycetaceae > Streptomyces > Streptomyces sp. SS8. The sequence goes on along the minus strand of NZ_JBSVCZ010000008.1, from coordinate 211,025 downwards.
CCGGGTGCCCTCGCTCCGGCCGTGGCCCAGCGCGGCGCCGTCCACGCCCAGGACGAGCAGTACGGCGACGAGGGCCGGCCATAAGAGGGATCTTGCCCTTGCCGTCCTTGTCATCTTGAGACTCCTTCTCGTGTGGGGGTCGTCCCGGGCCGGTGGCCGCGGTGGTGGAACGGGGCAGGGGCAGTGGCCGTCCACCTGGCCGTACGAAATGTCGAACACCGTTCGATGAGCCGGGACGTCACGGATCCTAGAGAGACGGCCGGTGGTGTCAACACCGTCCGGGAAACCGGCTCCGCTCCGGCACGGTCGGCGGTGCTCATGGCCGGGGCCGGGTGCCCCCGCTCTGCGCGGGGGGCACCCGGCCCCGGAGTGTCGCTCCTGTCGCCGGCCCGCGCCTACTTGAGGTAGACCAGGCCGTCGGTGGTGACGGTGGGCCGGCCGCTGGTGCCCACGACCACGATCTTGACCGTGTGCTTGGCGCTGGTGGCCCAGGTCTTGGTCCAGATCGCCTGGCGGTACTTGGTGGTCGAGGACTTCAGGTCCACGGTGGCGGTCTTGGTGCCGTCGACGTAGATGTGGGCCTGGCCGGAGCCGGTGGCCCGCGAGACGGTCCAGGCGGCCGAGCGGCCGGTGAAGGTCCAGCTCAGTGAGGCGTTCTTGGCGGAGCTGGAGTAGGACTTGCCGCCCAGGTAGCTGGTGGAGGACTTGGTGGTCCAGGTGCCGGTCTTGGTGGCCGAGGATTCCTGGAGGATCACCGGGGTGCCGGCCACCGAGGCGGTGGCGGTGTTGCCGGCCTGGTCGCGGGCGGTCAGCGATCAGGTGGTGGCCGTGCCCGAGGCGGCGGTGTGGGAGGCGCTGGTGGTGGTGGGCCCGTAGGTCTTGGCCACCGGCTTGGTCAGCTTGACCTCCTTCAGGGCGGCGGTGTCGGTGGCCTTCCACTTCAGGGTGAGGGGTACGGCGCCGGTGTTGACGGTGCCGGTGCGCAGGGCCAGGTTGGGCTTGGTGGTGAAGGTGGGGGCGGTGGTCTCGGCGACCACGGTCGCGGCCGCGGTGGTGGCGGCCTTGCCCGAGATGTGGACGGCGCGGACGGCGACGGTGTGGCTGCCCAGGGCCAGGGTGGCCTTGGCCGAGGTGGCGGTGTTCGCGGCGGTGGCGGCGACCTTGCCGTCGACCAGCAGCTCGTACCGGGAGACCAGCGCGGCGGGGGTGGACGCCTTCCAGTTCACGGTGACGGCGGCCTTGGTGTAGTAGGTCGTCCCCGACTGCCCGGCGCCGGTGACCGAGGTGATCGCCAGGCCGCTGACCGGGCCGGCGGCCCAGCTGCGGACGGTGGCGAGCTGGTCGTAGAGCCGGTTGCCGGGGCACTGGGTGTTGTAGCCGTCGCGGTGCCCGTGGATGGCGGGGAAGGACAGCTGCGCGCCCTTGGCCCAGGTCTTGCCGAAGTAGTTGCGGCCGGCGTCGCCGGCGGCTCCGGCGCCGGCTCGGTGGCCGGTTCCGAACCCTCCGGTTCCGGCCCGTCCGGCTCCGGGGTGGGGGAGGGATCGGCCGCGGGGTCGTCCTCGGTGAACGCGGCCGGTTCCATGCCGGTGGCGGTGCCGCCGGGGTCGATCATGTCCAGCCGCAGCCCCTCGGGCAGACCGGCCGAGGACTTGCCCGCGGCCCGCACCCGGACCTCGACCCCGTCCGAGGGGCCCACCCAGGCCGGCTCGGTACCGCCGCGCTCGGCGCCCCGCTCGCCCTGCCCGCTGTCGCCGTCCAGTACCAGCCAGCGCGACCACCGGCCCGTCGCCGCGGCGCGGGTGCGGGCCTCCACCGTGCCCTCCACGCGGGCGGCGGGATCGGTCCAGGTCACTCCCAGCAGGCTGAACGGCTCCATCTCCCGCCGCCCGGACTCCGCGGCCCGGCCGCCGTCGGCCACCTTCAGCGCGGCCGAGTGGACACCGGCCCGGACCGGCTTCCCCGCCCCCGCGGACCTCCCGTCGTCACCGGCACCCCCGACGGGAGAGCCGACCACCCCCTGGAGCACCAGCACCCCCGAAACCCCCGCCGCCACCGCGGCGGCCGTGCCCCATATTCAACGTGATCTCATACCGCACCCTGTTTTCTTGTGTCTTGGCCGGATCAGGGCGACCAATCAGCCCATCGGACCGGAACAGTAACCGATACGGCGTCAGGACGCCGGTGCGCCCGGGGCGCTGCCGCACCGGCGGCGGAAGGAGCAGCGAGAACAAGCCACCACCCCTGCGGGCTTGTGTCCGGCGGCGCGCCGGGAGCGGTGTCGTGCGCCGGCGGCGGGGGCGCGGGGCCGCCGGGTGCCCCACCCCCCGCCGGTGGGGGGCGCGGGATGTGGGAGCGTGAACGGGTGAGCGAGAAGAACGTCGACACCCTGCAGTACCGCGTTGACGGGCCGGAACATGCCCCGGTCCTCGTCCTGGGACCGGCCCTCGGCGCCACCTGGCACAAGCCATAGAACCCTTCCGAGGGGTTCCACACAGTCCAGACGGTGCCATGAAGTTCCAGGCGAGCGCCGCTCAGGCCGTCGCGCTCCGTAGAGAGCGTGACAGCTCCTGAGACGACGGAGCCCCGGCCGGTGAACACACCGAGCCGGGGCTTCTCGCGCATCGACAGCCGGTCGGATCATCCGTGCCGCCACGTGCGCCACGGACGCGCGATGCGCTCCCGGAAGGTGTGGTGGGACGGGTTCTTCCCACAATGCTTCAGCACCCACGCCTGTGGCTCCGCGAAGTTTTCGGAGGGCTCGGAGGACTCCCCGCACACCGCGCATTCCATCGCGTATGTCACCGGCCCGGCGTCCGGCTCGCGGTCTGGTTCCAGGACCCACGTCTCGTGCCGGATCACTGTCCGCACGCTCATTTTCGTCCCTTCCCGTGCAGCTCTGCCCACACTCGTTTCCCCCACGGCAACGGTTCGGTGCCCCAGCGGTCCGCCAGTGCCGCCATGAGCGCGAGACCGCGCCCTCCTTCATCGTCTGGGCCCGGCGCCTTGCGTACCGGCGGGGCCTTCGAGAAGTCCACGACGCCAATGCGTAGGCGCGCCGTCTCGGGTCTTTCGATAACTACCCGGATGGAGTTCCGCCGGGCGTGCTGGACCGCGTTCGACACCAGCTCGGAGACGATCAGGGCGCCATCCTCGGCCAAGTCGTCCAGACGCCACGCGGCGCACGCGGCGCGAATCATGCGTCGAGCGGACGCGGCGCTCTCGGGCCGGCGCGGCAGGGTCTCGCTGTACCCGGGGTGCCCGGTCTTGCGGGCCTGCGCTGTAGGTTGCGGCATGTCGGTCTGCTCTCTCAGATCGGCCAAGCCCCGGGGCCGGTCGCACGGCCGCCGGGGCGCTGTCCGCTTATGTAAGCGACATGCCTGGAACGCTGACAGGGGCGCAACGTCCCACTTTCACCACGCTATTCGCAGACCCCCAGGAACTCCGCCAACGGCCGTAGGCCCGGAGGGTGATTGGGGAGCGCCCACAGGTCGCGCACGATCGCCACGGCCAAGGTGTGGTGCTGCATCCACGCCGGTGCCACACGGCGCAGGGACTCCAGGGTCTTTACGGCTCCAGCCGCGTCCCCTGTGTCCGTGTGAGCGCGGGCCACGTCCAGCAGCAGCCACGTGCGCCACGACGGAGGTGTGTCCTTGCTGAGCCGCATCCCCTTCGCCAGCGCCAGGGCACCCTGCGGGTGCCCGTACTGCACTGCGAGTCGGACGCGTTCGATGCGGACCGATGAAGGGCTGAAGACGCTGACCATGCGGCTGTCCCCGCCGTCGGACAACTTCGAGACGCGGGCGGCTTCCTTCTCGGCCGTCTCCATCATCGTGGCCGCGCGTTCGTAGTCACCGCTGCGCGCAGCCGATGTGGCGGCGCTCATGGTCAGTGCGCCCCACACCTTCAGGCCGTCGGCCGTATCGGTGTGGCCCGCGCTCACCATGTTGTCGGCGGTCTGGAGGGCGATACCCAACGCGTCTTCCAGACGGCCTTGCCGCTGGTACGTCCACGCAGTGGAGTTGACGATCATCGGCAGTAGCAGCGGATCGGAGGACTGCCCAGCAGCGTCTATGGCGCGTTCGAGACTGATCAGAGCGAGGTCCGTTTTGCCCATCCGCACGGCTACGTGCCCGGCGAGCTGAAGCGCCTTCCCCAGTGCCGCGAAACCGGCCCTACGCTCGTCGTTGCTGCATGATGCGGTGGCGGAGCGTGCATCCGAGATCAGGTCCGGCAGCGCCTTCATCACTGTGTTGAACTCGGCAGAGTGGTACTGCGTCCAGCCGTCTGCGATCTGCTCACGCAGGCTGCTCATGGAGAAGTCGGGCTCGGGCGGCTCGGGCGCCGGTCCCCAGAGCGCGGGCATGATGGCACGGCGCACCGCCACGAAACGGGGGCCGTCGTTCTCCCCGGTGACGGACACGGCAGGCGGGTCCCCGAGAAGCGTGGTCAGCTCCACACCGAGACCGTTCGCCAGGGCGTGCAATGTGGGCAGACGCGCCGAATGCTTCCGTCCCTGTTCGAGCTGACGGATCACGTCGACGGATACGCCGGAGCGCTCGGCCAGCTCTTCTTGTGTGAGGGAGGCCAGGCGGCGCAGGCGGCGCAGAGTTTTTCCCAGGTCTTCGTTTGCCACGCCGCCACGGTACGCCTGCCGTGCTCAGGGCACAGAGCGCCAATGAAGCCTCCGCTCGCGCGTTAGACAGGGCCGTCCGCGTAGAGCCCTCGGAGATGGCGGCTCAGCCGATCCCGAAGCGCATCGAGCGCAGTCCGTGCTGCTGCCGCACTCTGGTGCGGCTCCAGCCACTCCAGCACGCTGGCGGCAAGTCCGCGGTCTTCAAGCCGGGCGATGTGAGCACGGAGATGCAGCGCAGATTCCGTTGCCACCGACCGGAATTGCTCACTCATCCTGGCCCCGCGCGGCAGCTCGTTCGCGGCCATGCTGCTTTCCAGCGCGTGCTGTATTTCCATGATTGCCTCCCGCTGGAGAGTTGCCCGCTCTGAGGTGAGACGCATCATCGCCTCTTCCCGCGCGAGCAGCCGGTCACGCCGGAGGGTGCGTATGTCGGACAGCTTCTGCCCGAGTAGCGTGCCGAGACTTCCCAGGACGACGCCGACCAGGGGCGCGATCGTTTTCCACCATTCCATCGGGGGATGGTAGCCAGGGCTCGCAGCGTTGGACTGTGGATCGGTGGTAGCAGGTCGGCTGACCGTTTTCGCTGATGGGCCTGCGCCCGGCGGAGGTGCGCGGCCTGCGCTGGTCGGATATCGACCTGGACGCGGCCACGCTGAGCATCGCAAACACGCGGACACCGATGGGGAACCGCACCGTGGTGGAGAAGGACGCCAAGAACGTGGCGGGCGAACGTGGGCTGTCGCTTCCCAGCCTCGTGCGTGAGGCGCTGAAGGCGTTCCGTGCCGTGCAGGCTGCGGAGAGACTGGCGGCGGGCGAAGGACGCGAGGGCAGCGGGTACGTGCTCGTGGACGAACCCGGTGCCGCGCTGAACGGTCGGCGGCTTCGTGTCCGCGCGTACAAGACCATGGATGAGAACGGCCTCCGCAGGGTCCGTCTGTACGATGCCCGAGCATCCTGCTTGACGTATCTGGCCAACAGCAGTGTGCCGGACCACCTGCTTGCCATGTGGGCTGGGCACACCAACGTGAAGACGACGAATAAGTGGTACGTGAAGCCGGACGTGGCGGACCTGCTTCCGGCAGCGGAGGTGTGGGGAGGCCTCGCGGGGGGGCGTGTGACAGATCGTGACAGATGAAGGTGTGATCCCGTGAGCGAGCCCAAGATCAAAACGCTGCAGTACCGCGTTGACGGGCCGGAACACGCCCCGGTCCTCGTCCTGGGACCGGCCCTCGGCGCCACCTGGCACATGTGGGACCGCCAGGTCCCCGAACTCAGCCGCCACTGGCGGGTGCTCCGCTACGACCTGCCCGGCCACGGCGGCGCGCCCGCCCGTCCCGCCACCTCCGTCGGCGACCTCGCCGCCCGGCTGCTGGCCACCGCCGACGCCGCGGGCGCCGACCGCTTCGCCTACGCGGGCTGCTCCCTGGGCGGCGCCGTGGGCGCCAGGATCGCGCTGGACGCGCCCGGCCGACTCACATCCCTGGCGCTGATCTCCTCCGCTCCCCGCTACGCCACCCCCGACACCTGGCGGCAGCGCGGCGTGGTGGTGCGCACCAACGGACTGGACCCCATCGCCCGCTCCACCCCCGAGCGCTGGTTCACGCCCGCCTTCGCCGCCGCCCAGCCCGCCATCGTGGAGTGGGCCGTCCAAATGGTCCGCACCACCGACCCCGGCTGCTACATAGCCGCATGCGAGGCGCTGGCCTCCTTCGACATACGCCGGGAGCTGGCCCGTATCGGCGTGCCCACCCTGGTCGTCGCCGGGGCCGAGGACCGGGTCACCCCGCCCGCCGATGCCCGCGCCCTGGTCGCGGGCGTTCCCGACGCCCGGCTCGCCCTCGTCCCCGACGCCTGCCACATGGCCCCCGTGGAGCGGCCCGGAGAGATCACCGAACTGCTGGCCGGGCACTTCTCGGCCGCCCTCCCCGCCGGCCGGCGGGACGCCCCGGCGGCCGCCCCGGTCCCCGCCCAGGCGCCCGCCGACGGTACGGACCGCGCGCCGGACGCCCTGCCCACCCGTGCCGCGATCGCCGCCCTGACCGCCGGAGAGCGGAGCCAGGGCCACCCCGGCGCCGCGTACGACACCGGTCTGAGGCTCCGCCGCGACGTGCTCGGCGACGCCCACGTCGACCGCGTGGCCGAGGAGACCGACGACTTCACCGGCGACTTCCAGGACCTCCTGACCCGGTACGCCTGGGGCGAGGTGTGGGCCCGCACCGGCATCGACCGCCGCACCCGCTCGGTGGTCACCCTCACCGCGCTCACCGCCGGCGGGCACCTGGAGGAGCTGGCCTCCCACACCCGCGCCGCGCTGCGCAACGGGCTCACCCCGCAGGAGATCAGGGAGGTGCTGCTGCACACGGCCGTCTACTGCGGAATGCCCGCCGCCGGAGCCGCGTTCGAAGTCGCCCGGCGCGTCATAGCGGAGGAGACCACCCCCCGCGACTGACGCCCTCGACCGGTTCCCGTGACAGGTTCCCCGGCGGTGGCGGGACTCCGCGGCGAGGATCGCGGGCGGGCAGCACAATGGGCCCCATGGAGCTCACCAAGAAGGGCCACGCCTGCGTCGCCCTGCACCGCGAAGGCCGCACGCTCGTCATCGACCCGGGCGGTTTCAGCGAGGCGGACGCCGCCGTCGGCGCCGACGCGATCCTGGTCACCCACGAGCACCCCGACCACTTCGACGAGAGCCGGCTGCGCGCCGCGCTGGAGGCGAACCCGGCCGCCGGGATCTGGACGCTGCGCAGCGTCGCCGAGCGGATCTCGGCCGCCTTCCCCGGACGCGTCCACACCGTCGGCGACGGGGACGCCTTCACCGCCGCCGGTTTCGAGGTGGAGGTGCACGGCGAACTGCACGCCGTCATCCACCCCGACATCCCGCGCGTCACCAACGTCGGGTACGCCGTCACCGCCCCCGGCGCCGGCACCGTCTTCCACCCCGGCGACGCCCTGACCGTACCCGGCCGCCCGGTGGACACCCTGCTGCTGCCGGTGCACGCCCCCTGGAGCAAGGTCGCCGAGGTCGTCGACTACGTGCGCGAGGTGCGGCCGCGCGTGGCGTACGACGTCCACGACGGACTGCTGTCGGACTTCGGGCATCTGGTCTACGGCCGCCTGCTCGGTCCGGACGGCCCCGGTGCCGCCGGCGCGGAGCACACGCGGCTGGAGCCCGGGCAGAGCGTCGCACTGCGGGCGGGCTGAGCCCCGCCGGAGGGAGCGCCCCGCCGGCGGCCGGCAGCCGCCCCGCCGCCCGCCGGCTGTCGGTGCCGGGCGGTAGATTCGCTGCCATGCGTATCGCCACCTGGAACGTCAACTCGATCACCTCGCGGCTCGAGCGGCTGCTGGCCTGGCTGGAGAGCAGCGGCACGGACGTGCTGTGCCTGCAGGAGCTGAAGTGCACGGCGGAGGCGTTCCCGGCCGAACCGCTGCGCGAGCTGGGCTACGAGGCCGCGGTCAACGCCACGGGCCGGTGGAACGGAGTGGCGGTGCTGTCCCGGGTGGGCCTGGAGGATCCGGTGGTCGGCCTGCCCGCGGGGCCCGACTACGAGGGCGTCACCGAGCCCCGGGCGGCGGGCGCCACCTGCGGCGGGGTGCGGGTGTGGTCGGTGTACGTGCCCAACGGCCGCGAGGTGGGCCACCCGCACTTCGAGTACAAGCTCAGGTGGTTCGCCGCGCTGCGCGAGCTGGCGGTACGGGAGACGGCGGGGGAGGCGCAGGGCCGGCCCTTCGCCATCCTCGGCGACTACAACGTCGCGCCGACCGACGAGGACGTCTACGACCCCGCCGTCTTCGAGGGCGCCACGCACGTCACCCCGGCCGAGCGCGAGGCGCTGGCCGGGCTGCGCGCGGCGGGCCTGGCCGACGTCGTGCCGCGCCCGCTGAAGTACGACCGCCCCTACACCTACTGGGACTACCGCCAGCTGGGCTTCCCCAAGAACAAGGGCATGCGCATCGACCTGGTCTACGGCAACCCGGCCTTCGAGTCGGCGGTGAAGGACGCCTACGTCGACCGCGAGGAGCGCAAGGGCAAGGGCGCCTCGGACCACGCTCCGGTCGTCGTCGACCTGGAGGTGTGAGCGCCCGCCCGCGCGCCATGTGCCGTTCACCGCGCCGTTGATGTCAGGCTGAGGCGTATGAACATCCCCTTCCTGGACAACTGGCGCAAGAAGCACGGCATGTCCCGTGGGGTGGCGGTCATGCAGTCCGTCCCCCACGACGCCGAGGGAGTGGCGCAGCTGCTGTCCGAGTGCGAACTGCTGCGCGGGCAGGCCGGGGCGGCGGGGATCGAGCTGGAGGACACGCCCGGTTCGCTGGCCGCCCTCGACCAGCTCCTGCCGCGCTGGCGCGACGAGGACCCCGAGGCGCTGACCTGGCTGGGCAACGACGCGGGCCTGTATCTGGGCACCGTCGTCGTCCGCACGGTGCCGGGTGCGGAGTGGCAGGTGTGGCCGAGCGGCCGTCCGGTGGTGCGGCTGGCCTCCGGGCGGGAGCTGGACGTGGTGGCGGCGGGCCACGAGTGGGCGCTCAGCGGCACTCCGGAGCTGTCGCAGGTGTACGCGGAGGCATCCGAGGCGTGACGGGCGCCGGCCGGTGCGTCCGGGCCCGCGGGCGCCGGACGCGGCCGGGGCGCGGCCCGTCAGCCGGGGAAGTCGATGCGGTACTCCAGCCGCCACCGGTCCGCGCGCACCACGATTTCGGAGGTCTCCACGGCCCGGCCGTCCGCCGTGTGGTGGGTGCGCTCGATGACCGTCACGCACTGCCCGGGGGAGCACCCCAGGGCCTGCGACTCCGCGCTGGTGGCCGACCGCGAGCCGACCAGTTCGGTGGCCCGCGCCACGGGCAGGCCGATGGCCGCGAACCGCTCGCGCACCCCGCGCCGGGCGTACGGGCCGCGCTCGGGGAAGACCACCTCGGTGCCCTCGGTGAGCGCCAGCGGCTCCCAGCTGGTGGCGAGCTGGAGCGGGCGCCGGTCGGCCAGGTACTCGTACCGTGTGCACATCACCGGGTCGCCCGCGCCGATCCCCAGCCGCTCGGCTATCCGCGGCGGGGCCCCGGCGGCGGTGGAGGCGGCCTCCCACAGCAGCGTGGGGGCGGCCGGGGAGCCGGTGAGCAGCCGGGCGGCGAACGGCGAGTCCACCGCCTCGCCGGTGCGCAGCAGGCTGCCGGCGGGGCTGCGGTCGGTGACGAAGACCCCCCGTCCGAACTGCCCCTCCGCGTAGCCGGCGGCCTTCAGTACGCGCACCGCCCGGTCCACGGTCTGGTCGCTGGCGGCGTAGGTGCGCTTCAGCTCCGAACGCGAGGGGATGCGGGAGCCCACGGCCAGGGCCCCCTCGTCGATCTGCTGCCGCAGATCGTCGGCGATCCGCTGGTAGACCGGTCTGCTGTCGCCCATCCGGGACTCCTCTCCGTGCTGCCGCCTGCGGGGTGGGAACGGTCTCCGTGCCTGGGTCAACAGGGTAGGAGGGGGGCCTGTACCGCATGAGGCGTCGTGGGCAACATCATCGGGAACACCTCGGCGACATCGGTACCCGGTTCCGCAAACTCCTTGCACAATCGGGCACTTGACCGGGTCATCCCTCGGCCCGGCCGCGTGCCCGGTGCTGGCGGCGGGTGGGCGGGGGTACGGACGCGGGTGCGGACGGCGCGGTGGTGGCGGCCCGGGTGACGTCCGCGACCAGTTCGACGACATCGGGTCCGTAGGCCTGGGAGTTGACCACCTTCAGCAGCAGGCAGAAGTCGCCGTCCGTGCCGTACCTGCGGGCCAGTCGGGCGTGGTGGCGGGCGAGATGGCGGGCGGCCGCCTGGTTGGTGACGGCCCGCTGACCGCACAGGACGAACACCGGGTGGGAGCCCTCGCCCGCGGTGAGCCGGGCGAGCAGGACGTACTCCACCGATCCCCGCTCCATCCGGTAGCGCTCGCCGCCGATGGTGAACGCGGCCTGGTCCGGGCCCGGTTCGGGGGTGGTGTCGATCCGCACCCCCGGCAGCAGGGAGTGGAGATGGGCCGCCGTCCGCCGGTTCGCCGACGGGCCTCCCACACAGAACTCGGTCCGCTCGCCGAAGCCCTGGCGGACGTTCTCGTGCGACAGCACCTGCGCGTTGGCGCCGCAGTCCTTGACCAGGGCGGACAGCTCCAGCAGGGCGAACACGTCGTCACGGGAGACGGCGCCCTCCCCCGTGGCGGCCTTGCGGCCGACCACCAGCAGGCACTCGGAGTGCTCCGGCATCCCGAAGAAGCGCTGTTTGCGGCGGAGCGCGCGGCGCCACAGACAGGTGCGGCCGAACCAGCCGAGCGAGGTGGTGACGCCGGCCGCGAGCACGCCCAGCACGATGTCGCGCAGGTTCTCGTCCATGGGGCGGAAGCGTATCGCCGGATGCCGCTTCTGTTGGAAACATGACAAGGGTGGAGTGGCCCGCGGGCACGGACCCGCGGCCGTACGGCCTAACGGCGCTGCTTACCGATCCCTGCCCGGGGCACGCTGTACCGGGAGGTACGCACATGAACGCAGCCGTATGCCGCCCGCCCGGTCCGGGAGCCGCCGGCCGTGGGCCGACGCCGCCCGCGCGGGGCCGCGCGGAGGCCCGGCGCCCGGAGGCCGGACAGGAGGCCTGTCCGGCATGACCCGCTACGGTTTCCACGCCTCCCACGAGCAGTTCCCGCCCGCGCGGCTGCTCTCCCTGCTGGAAGCGGCCGAGGAGGCCGGCTTCTCCTGCGGCATGTGCTCCGACCACTTCGCGCCCTGGAGCTCGCGGCAGGGGCACTCCGGACACGCCTGGGCCTGGCTGGGGTCGGCGCTGGCCGCCACCTCGCTCCCGCTGGGCGTGGTCACCGCCCCCGGCCAGCGCTACCACCCGGCCGTCCTCGCCCAGGCGGCGGCGACGCTGGCGCAGATGCACCCCGGCAGACTGTGGGTGGCGCTCGGCACCGGGCAGGCGCTCAACGAACACATCACCGGCACCCCCTGGCCCGGCAAGGAGGAGCGCGTCCGCCGCCTGGAGGAGTGCGTGGAGGTCATGCGCGCCCTGTTCGCGGGCGAGACCGTCTCGCACGACGGCCTGGTCCGCGTCGACCGCGCCCGCCTGTGGTCGCTGCCGAAGAGGCCGCCCGCCCTGCTGGCGGCGGCGGTGAGCCCCGCCACCGCGGCGCGGGCGGCGCGCTGGGCGGACGGCCTGATCACCGTCAACCAGCCGGACGACGCACAGCGGGAGACACTGGCCGCCTACCGGGATGCGGGCGGGGAAGGCCCCGCCGTACTCCAGGCGCACCTGTCCTGGGCCCCGGACCGGGAGAGCGCGCTGGAGGCGGCGCACGACCAGTGGCGGGAGGCGGTGCTCGGCAGCGACGTCGGCTGGGAGATCCCGCTGCCCGAGCACTTCGAGCAGGCGGCCCGGTTCATCGAGCCCCACCAGGTCGAACCGCACGTGCGGGTCTCCGAGGACCTGGGACGGCACACCGCTTGGCTGGCGGCCCAGGCCGAGGCGGGCTTCGACGAGGTGATGCTGCACCAGGTGGGACGCGACCAGGCCGGCTTCGTCGAGGCGTTCGGCGCGCGCGTCCTCCCGGAGCTGACCCCGTGACCGGGCGGGGCGCGGCGGAGTCAGAGGCGTACCCGCCGATCGGTGAGTACGCCTTCCTCTCCGACTGCCGCACCGCCGCCCTGATCGGGCCGGACGCCGCCGTGGAGTGGCTGTGCGCGCCGCGAGTGGACTCCGCCGCCGTCTTCGCCCGGCTGCTGGACCGCGCCACGGGCGGGGCCTGGGAACTGCGGGTGGCGGACGAGGGCCCGTCCGAACGGCGCTACGCCGGCACGGCGCCGATCCTGGAGACCCGCTGGGAGTCCTCCGAGGGCACCGCGGTGGGCCATGACTTCCTGGCGGTCCGCCCGCCCGGCGGGCAGGAGCACCGCGGCCTGGTGCCCACCGGCTTCCTCGTCCGGCTCCTGCGGTGCGAGCGCGGCCGGGTACGGGTACGGCACCGGCTGCGGGCCAGGCCCGACTACGCGCGCCGTACCGCCCGGTGGGCCGAGGCCCCCGGCGCCGGCGGCCTCGCCGAGGAGGAGGCCGGCCTGTGGCTCACCGCCGCGGGCCCCGGCGGAGGTGCGGGCCCGCGCCCGCGGACCACCGCCGACGGCGACGCGGAGGTGACCGCCGAACTCGCCGCCGGGCAGACCCTGGCGGTCGCCCTCGCCTACGACGGGCGACGGCGTGGCCCACTGGACCCCGGGCAGGCCCACCTGCTGCTCCAGGAGACGCGCGACGCCTGGTACGCCTGGTCCTCGCCGGTTCCGTACCACGGTCACGGCGTGGACCACGTGCGGCGCAGTGCCGTGGTGCTGCGCGCCCTGATGTCCAGCGACACCGCCGCCCTCATCGCCGCGCCCACCACCTCCCTCCCCGAGTGGCCGGGCGGCGAACGCAACTGGGACTACCGCTACATGTGGCACCGGGACGCCGCTCTGGTGGTCCTGGTCCTGATGCGGCTGGGACACCGGGCGGAGGCCGGGGCCTACCTGCGCGGCCTGCTGCGGCACTGCACCGCCTCGCGCGGCGTGCTCACACCCATGCTGGACATCGACGGCCGCACCGACACCACCGAGCGGACGCTGGAACACCTGGAGGGCTACCGGGGCTCCCGCCCCGTACGCGTGGGCAACGCCGCCCACGAACAGACCCAGCTGGACGTCTACGGCCAGGTCCTGGACGCGGTCCTGGTCTTCCAGCAGGTCACCGCAGGCTCCGGGGACGGCGACGGGGGCGGCACCGGCGACAGGACCGGCGCCGGGCTCGACGAGGACGAGCGCGCCACCGTCTACAAGGTGGTGGAGACCGCGTGCGGGCTGTGGCGGGAACCGGACCACGGCATCTGGGAGATCCGCGACGAGCCCCGGCACTGGACCAGCTCCAAGCTCTACCTGTGGGTCTGCCTGGACCGCGGCGTCCGCCTGGCCGAACTGACCGGTGACCCGGGGCAGCCGCTGGAGAAGTGGCGCACGCAGCGGGACGAGCTGCGCGAGAGCATCCTGACCCACGGCTACGACGAAACCGTGGGCGCCTTCGTACAGTCCTACGGCTCCCGCAACCTCGACGCCTCCCTGCTGCGGATCCCGCTGCTCGGCTTCCTTCCCGGGCGCGACCCCCGGGTGCTGTCCACACTCGACGCGATCGCGCAGGGGCTGGGGGAGGGCCCGCTGATCCACCGCTACGACCCGCGGGCCACCGCGGACGGGATCGGCGGCCCCGAGGGCGGATTCCTGCTGTGCTCCTTCGACATGGTCTCGGCGCTCGTCCTGGCCGGGCGGCTGGACGAGGCCGGGGAGCGCTTCGAGGCGCTGTGCGCACACGCGGGGCACTTCGGGCTGTTCGCCGAGGAGCAGGCCGCCGACGGCACCATGCTCGGCAACTACCCGCAGGCGTTCACCCACCTCGCGCTGATCGAGGCGGCGATGAACCTGGAGGACGCGGGCCGGGAGGAGTCGCTGCACGCCTGGGCCACACGCGGCGCGAGCCGGCCGGACTGACGCACCGGCCCGGCCGCCCGGCCCCGCACCGCCGCACCCTCGCCCCACTCCCGTGCGGCGGGGTGCCTCAGCCCGCCGCCAGCTCCTCCAGCAGGGCCGGCAGCGCCCGCCCGATCGGCTCGCGCACCACCCGGTCGGCCAGCGGGTCGTACGGCGTGGGCTCGGCGTTGACGATCACCAGCCGCGCACCGTGCTCGGCGGCGATCCCGGCCAGCGAGGCGGCGGGCTGCACCTGCAGGCTGGTGCCGACCGCGACGAACACCTCGCACGCCCTGGCGATCGCCAGCGCCTCGCCCAGCACCTGCGGGTCCAGCGCCTCGCCGAACATCACGGTGGCCGACTTCAGAACGCCGCCGCACCGCAGGCACTCGGGGTCCGCGACCCCGGCCCGCACCCGCTCCAGCGCCCGCTCCATGTCCGAACGCGCGCCGCACCCGGTGCACACCACGGCCCGCGCGGTCCCGTGCAGCTCCAGCACCTTGCGCTCGGGCACCCCGGCCATCTGGTGCAGACCGTCCACGTTCTGGGTGATCACCCGCACCGGCACCCCCGAGCGCTCCAGGCGCGCCACGGCCTCGTGCGCGGCGTTCGGCCTCGCCCGCAGCGCCGGACCGTCCAGCCGCATCCGCCAGGAGCGGCGGCGGATCTCCGGATCGTTCATGTAGTACTCGTAGGTGACGAGCTTCTCGGCCTCGGGGTCCTTGCGCCACACTCCGTTCGGGCCGCGGTAGTCGGGGATCCCGGAGTCGGTGGAGATCCCCGCGCCGCTCAGGAGGGCCACCAGCGGCCTCCGGCCCGCCCCGGCCTCCCCGCCGGGGGCCCGCGCGCCCTGCCCGTCCTGTGTGCTCATGCTCCCGAGCCTACGCAGCCGGGAGCCCGGACCTCGACCGCGTTTCCGGGGTCCCGCCGTCCGGTGGTGGCACACTGCGCCCGGACACGCCCGCACCCGCCGGCCGTGCCACCCCCTGCCGACCGACCACCCCCGGGAGCCGAGCCGATGACCTTCACCACCCGCCCGACCCTGCAGGGCACCTTCGGGATGGTTTCCAGCACCCACTGGCTGGCCTCCGCCTCCGCCATGGCCGTCCTTGAGGACGGCGGCAACGCCTTCGACGCGGCCGTCGCGGCGGGCTTCGTCCTCCAGGTCGTCGAGCCCCACCTCAACGGCCCCGCCGGGGAGGTGCCGGTCATCCTGGCGCCCGCCGGCGGTCCGGTGCGGGTGCTGTGCGGGCAGGGGCCCGCGCCGCGCGGCGCGACGGTGGAGCACTACACCTCGCTCGGCCTGGAGCTGGTGCCCGGCACCGGCCCGCTGGCCGCCGCCGTCCCCGGCGCGTTCGACGCCTGGATGACGCTGCTGCGCGACCACGGCACCCGCGAGCCCGCCGACGTGCTGAAGTACGCCGTCGGCTACGCCGAGCACGGCCACCCGGCCGTACCGGGGATCGGGGCGACGGTGGAGCGGGTGCGCGATCTGTTCGAGACGGAGTGGACGACCTCCGCCGAGCTGTACCTGCCCGGCGGGCGCTCCCCGGCGCCCGGCGCCCTGCTGCGCAACCCCGCCCTCGCCGCCACCTGGCGGCGGCTGCTGGCCGAGGCGCGGGCGGCCGGGACGGGACGCGAGAGGCGCATCGAGGCCGCCCGGCGGGTGTGGCGCGAGGGCTTTGTGGCCGAGGCGCTCGCCGACTTCGCCGCCCGTCCCGCCATGGACACCTCCGGCGAGCGCCACGCCGGCACCCTCACCGGCGAAGACATGGCCTCCTGGTCGGCCTCCTACGAGGAGCCCGTCACCCACGACTGGAACGGCTGGACGGTCTGCAAGGCGGGCCCCTGGTCGCAGGGCCCGGTGATGCTCCAGCAGCTCGCCCTCCTGGCGGACCTGCCCGGAAACGGACCGGAGTACGGCACGGGGGAGTACCTCCACACCGTGATCGAGGCGAGCAAACTGGCCTTCGCCGACCGCGAGGCCTGGTACGGCGACGCGCGGGGGGCCGCCGCCGTACCGCTGGACGACCTGCTCTCCGGCCCCTACACCGCGCGGCGCCGAACCCTCATAGGCGAGAGCGCCTCCCACGAGCTGCGCCCCGGCAGCCCCGGCGGGCGCGTCCCCCGGCTCGGCGCCCACGCCGCACGGGCCGCCGCACGGGCCGGGGACCGGGCCGCGGGCACCGGCGAACCCACCGTGGCCCGCGACGGCGCGACCTCCGGCGACACCTGCCACCTGGACGTCGTGGACCGCTGGGGCAACATGGTCAGCGCCACCCCCAGCGGCGGCTGGCTCCAGTCCAATCCCGCCGTCCCCGCCCTCGGCTTCCCGCTCGGCACCCGGCTCCAGATGGCCTGGCTGGAACCCGGACTGCCGAACACCCTCACCCCCGGCCGCCGCCCGCGCACCACCCTCACCCCCTCGCTCGCACTGCGCGGCGGGGAGCCGGTCCTCGCCTTCGGCACGCCCGGCGGGGACCAGCAGGACCAGTGGCAGACCCACTTCCTCCTCGCCGTCGCCCTGCGGGGGCCGGTGCGCGGCGGATACGACCTCCAGGGTGCGATCGACGCCCCGAACTGGCACCACGAGGGCTTCCCCGGCTCGTTCTGGCCGCGCGCCATGCGGCCGGGCGCCGTCACGGTCGAGTCCCGTATCGGCGAGGAGGCCGTACGCGAGCTGCGGCGGCGCGGGCACCTGGTGACCGTGGGCGGCCCCTGGACGCAGGGGCGGCTGTGCGCGGTCGCCCGCGACCCGGAGACGGGCGTGCTGTCGGCGGCGGCCAACCCGCGCGGAATGCAGGGCTACGCGGTCGGCCGCTGAACGCGCGGGCCGGGCCGGGCGGCCGGGGGAACGGAAGGCGGGCCGCGGGGGCCGTTCACCCTCCGGCCATCCGCCGTCCGGCGGGAACCCCCGGCGGCGTGCTTCCATGGACGGATGATCGACGACGAACTGCTGACGGGTGTCGAGGAGGCCGTGCGCAAGGCCGCCGCGGCCGAGGTCATGCCGCGCTGGCGGCAGCTGGCCGAGCACGAGGTGACCGAGAAGAGCGGCCCGCACGATCTGGTGACCATCGCCGACCGGCGCGCCGAGGAGCACCTGACCGGGGCCCTGACCGCGCTGCTGCCCGGCTCGGTGGTCGTCGGCGAGGAGGCGGTGCACGACAACCCGGCGGTCTACCGGGCGCTGGGCGGCGAGGCGCCGGTGTGGATCGTGGACCCGGTGGACGGCACGCGCCAGTTCGTCCACGGTGACCCCGGCTTCTGCACCCTGGTGGCCCTCGCCCGCGGGGACGAACTGCTGGCCTCCTGGACGTACGCGCCGGCCCGCGAGGAGCTGGCCGTCGCCGTGCGCGGCGAGGGCGCGCGCCTCAACGGCGAGGAGATCCGTTCCGGCAACCCCGCGCCGGACGCGCCCCTGGAGGTCGCCCACTCGCACCCGGACTTCACCACCGACGCGCAGAAGCGCTCCCTGGAGGGCCTGCACACCGACGGGATCAGGCCCCGGCCGTGCGGCTCGGCGGGCCTGGAGTACCTGAACGTGGCGCGCGGCGCGCTCGACGCGGTGGCCTTCACCTGGGAGAACGCCTGGGACCACGCCGCCGGGCTGCTGCTGGTGGCCGAGGCGGGCGGCGGCCACGCCACGCGCACCGGGCAGCCGTTCCGCCTGGCGGGCGGCAACGCGCTGCCCTTCACCGCCGCACGGGACGCGCTGACGGTGCGTCGTATCCTCTCCCTGCTGGCCTGAGCCGGTCAGACCTCAGCGCCGAGGGGAGAATCCGACGTGGCGTCGATGCGGGACGTGGTCGTGGTGGGAGCCGGTCCGAACGGGCTGACCGCCGCGGTGGAGCTGGCCCGGCGGGGTTTCTCCGTCGAGTTGTTCGAGGCGATGGAGTCGGTCGGGGGAGGGGCGCGCACCGAGGAGCTGACGCTGCCTGGCTTCCGGCACGACCCCTGCTCGGCCGTGCACCCGCTGGGCGTCGGCTCGCCCGCCTTCTCCGCGATGCCGCTCACCGAGCGGTACGGGCTTGAATGGCTCCACCCCGAACTGCCCCTGGCCCATCCCTTCCCCGACGGCACGACCGGGGTGCTGGCCCGCTCGCCGGCCGAGACGGCCGCCTCCTTCGGGCCGCGCGACGCGGGGACGTACCGCCGGCTGGTGGCGCCGTTCCTGGGCCGCTGGATGACCCTGGTCGGGGACTTCTTCAAGGTGCCGTGGGACGGGCTGCCCCGCGACCCGGTCACCCTGGCCCGCTTCGGGCTGCTGGGGCTGCAGCCGGTGGACTGGCTGGTGCGCCGCTTCCGCGACGACAGGGCACGGGCGCTGATGTTCGGACTGGCCGCCCACGCCATCGGGCCGACCACCTCGCCCGCCACCGGCGGCATCGCCCTGGTCTTCGCGCTGGCCGCGCACGAGGTCGGCTGGCCGATGCCGCGCGGCGGCTCGCAGTCCCTGTCCGACGCGCTCGCCGCCTACCTGCGCGACCTGGGCGGGCAGGTCCACACCGGGGTGGAGGTGCGGCGGCTGGACGAGCTGCCGCCCGCCCGCGCCTACGTCTTCGACACCTCGCCCACCGCACTGGCCCGGATCGCCGGACTGGGCGACGCCTACCGGCACTTCCGCTACGGCGCCGGCGTCTTCAAGATCGACTACGCGCTGGACGGCCCGGTCCCGTGGACCTCCGAGGCCGCCCGCCGGGCCGGGACCGTCCACATCGGCCCCTCCAGCGGTGAGATCGCCGCCGCCCTGCGCGCCGCCTCCTCCGAGGGAGTCCAGCCCGACCCGCCGTTCCTGATCACCGCCCAGCCCACCGTGGTCGACCCGGGCCGGGCACCGGAGGGCAAACACGTCTTCTGGGCGTACGGCCATGTGCCGCGCGGCTGGAGCGGGGACGCCACCGAGGCGATCGAGCGGCAGATCGAGCGCTTCGCGCCCGGCTTCCGCGACCGGGTGCTGGCCCGCGCCACCGCGGGCCCGCCGGAACTGGCGACCCGCAACGCCAACTACGTCGGCGGCGACATCGCCTGCGGCGCCTTCACCGGGCTGCAGACGCTGCTGCGGCCGGGGCTCGCCCGCGTCCCGTACGCCACCGCCCATCCGGCCGTCTACCTGTGCTCCTCGGCCACCTGGCCGGGCCCGGGCGTGCACGGCATGTCCGGGCACAACGCGGCCAAGGCGGTCTGGCGCCGCCTGCGGGCGCGCGCCTAGCGCCGCGCCGGCCGGGGTTCGCCCGGCACCAGGGGGCCCGCAGGGCCGAGGAGGCGCGATCGCCGGGCGGCCGGAAGCCGCATGTGGTCGTCCTGTCCGGGCTTCCGGCCGACGCGGCATGGGGGCACACCGGCCGGAGGCCGGGGGAGGCGGCGAGCGGGGGTGAACCCCGGCCGGCGCGGCACCGGCGCGCGCGGCCGGTCCCCGTCCGGCGCCCCGGGCTCCCGGCTCCGGCGGGTTCTCGCGACGGGCTCCCCGCCCGGCCGGGCGGGGGCTAGAGTGCCGCCATGGCGAAGACGGAGATCTCACTCGACACCGAACTGGTCGTCGAGGTCATGGTGTTGAGCGGGATCGGCAATCCCCGTGACGCGATCGAGGCGGTCGTGCGCGACTACGTCGCGCGCGGCCACCGCACGGAGACGCGCACGGGCGAGGAGGCGGAGGCCCGGCTGCGGGAGATCGACACAACGCCCAGGATCCAGGAGGGCTGAGCCCGCCACGGGAGGGATCCCGTGTCCGGAGCCGGCCGGTCCGGGCGCGGAGCCCATCCCCCGCACCGGTGCCGTGACCGGGCAGGCCGCGCGCGTGAGGGAGCCGCGCCCCCGGCCGGTACCGGCCGGGGGCGCGTACGCCAGGCCTCTCCCGGTGGGGCGGCCCCCGCCGGGAGAGGCACCGGAGGAGTCAGGAGCCCTGGGAGTCCTCCCCGTCCCGTGCGGGCGCCTTGCCACCCCCGGCCGCCCGCCGCAGCCGCGGATGGCGACGGGCGCTCTGCTGCTCGCTGACGGCCTCGCCGACCATCGCCCGGATGGCCTCGCGCGCCCCGTGCAGCGGATGGTGGCGGGGCGGCCCGGCGCCCGGGTCCTCGCGCAGCTCCTTCACCAGCGACCAGCACAGGGCCAGCATCACCACGACGAAGGGCAGCGCCACCAGGATCGTCCCCGTCTTCAGCCCGTCCAGACCGCCTGCGACCAGCAGCACGGCGGCCACCGCCGCCATCAGCACACCCCAGGTGACGACCAGCCACTCGCGCGGGTGCAGCGCGCCGCCGGAGGTCAGCGAACCCATCACCAGGGAGGCGGAGTCGGCGCTGGTGACGAAGTAGGTCATCACCAGGATCATCGCGATCACCGAGGTGACCGTGCCCAGCGGCAGGGCCTCCAGCAGGCCGAACAGCGAGGCCTCCACGCCGTCCTCCAGCCGCCCGGCCATGTCGGCCTCACCGGTGTCGTCAAGCCGCATGGCGCTGCCGCCCATCACGCAGAACCAGACGACCGTGGCGCCGCTGGGCACCAGCAGGACGCCGGTCAGGAACTCGCGGATGGTGCGGCCGCGGGAGATGCGGGCGATGAAGGTGCCCACGAACGGCGCCCACGACAGCCACCAGGCCCAGTAGAAGATCGTCCAGGTGCCCAGCCAGTCCTTGTTGCCGAACGCGCCGGTCCGGGAGGAGAGCACGACCAGGTCCTGGAGGTAGGCGCCGACTCCGGCCGGAATCGCGTCGAGGATGAACACGGTCGGGCCCAGCAGGAAGACGAAGAGCATCAGCCCGGCCGCGAGCACCACGTTCATGCTGCTGAGCCACTTGATGCCCCGGTGCAGTCCGGAGAACGCCGAGACGACGAACGCGGCCGACAGCACCAGGATGATGAGCAGCTGCATCTCCCGGCTGTCGTCCCAGCCGACCGTCAGGTTCAGCCCCTTGGCCACCTGCAGGGCGCCCAGACCCAGACTGGTGGCGGTGCCGAAGACCGTGGCGAAGACGGCCAGCAGGTCGATGACCCGGCCGGGCCAGCCGTTCGCGCGGCGCTCGCCCAGCAGCGGGACGAAGACCGAACTGATCCGGTTGCCGCGGCCCTTGCGGAAGGTGACGTAGGCCAGGGCGAGGCCGGCCACGCCGTAGATCGCCCAGGGGTGCAGCGTCCAGTGGAAGAAGGAGTACTCCAGCGCGACGCGCTCGGCGGTGCCGGTGCCGCCCTGGATGTCGCCGAAGGGCGGCGGATCGACGTAGTACGTCAGCGGCTCGCCCACGCCGTAGAACATCAGGCCGATGCCCATGCCGGCGCTGAACATCATCGCGATCCACGCCAGGTTGGAGAACTCCGGCTCGTCGGAGTCCTTGCCGAGCCTGATCCGGCCGAAGCGGCTGACCGCGATCACCAGGCACAGCACCAGGAAGAGGTCGGCTGCCAGGGTGAACAGCCAGCCGAAGTTGCCCAGTACCCAGTTCAGCGCGGTGGTGGAGACGGAGGAGAAACCGTCCGTGCCGATGGCCGTCCAGGCCACCACGGCCAGCACGGCCACCACCCCGATGGCGATCACCTTGGTGTCCGGGGGCGGGTCCTTCCGGGCCGCCTCCGGGACGGGTTCCTGGGGCGGATTGCTCACATCGGTGCTCATATCACCCAACTATGAAATGGTTCTTCCGGTTCGTCGGACGGGCGCGCCGAGCTGCCGCGGGCCGTCCGATGGCGCATCGTGGTCCCGCATGCCCGCCACCGGTAGGGTCTAGACGGCGCGACAGCCTGTTCGAGACACAAGAGAGACCGCGTGGAAACGACACACACCGAAACAGGCCGCGTGCTGATCGCCGCGGACAAGTTCAAGGGGTCGCTCACCGCCGCCCAGGTGGCCGGGCACACCGCGGCCGGGATCCACCGGGCCCGCCCCGGCGCCGAGGTCGAGGCGTTGCCCGTCGCGGACGGCGGCGACGGCACCGTCGACGCGGCGGTCGCCGCCGGATTCGCGCTGCGCCAGACGGCGGTCACCGGGCCGCTGGGCAAGGCGGTCACCGCCTCCTACGCGCTGCGCGGCGACACCGCCGTGGTGGAGATGGCCCAGGCGTCCGGCCTCCAGAAGATGCCCGAGGGCGTCCTCGCCCCGCTGTCGGCCACCACCTACGGCACCGGCGAGGTGCTGCTGGCGGCGCTGGAGGCGGGGGCGCGCACGATCGTCCTGGGCGTGGGCGGCTCCGCCACCACCGACGGCGGCGCGGGCATGCTCACCGCGCTCGGCGCCCGCTTCCTCGACGACGGCGGCAGGCCGCTGCAGCCCGGCGGCGGACCGCTGCGCCACCTGGCGACGGCCGACCTGTCGGGCCTGGACCCGAGGCTGAGGGATGTCGAGATCGTCCTGGCGAGCGACGTCGACAACCCGCTCACCGGTCCGCACGGAGCCGCGGCCGTCTACGGCCCCCAGAAGGGGGCGCGGGAGGCGGACGTGGAGCTCCTGGACGCCGCGCTCGCCCACTACGCCCGCGTACTGGAGGGCGTTCTCGGCCCGCGCGCCGCGCACCTGGCACAGCGGCCCGGCGCGGGCGCGGCCGGCGGTGTCGGCTACGCCGCCCTGGCCGCGCTCGACGCCTCCTTCCGGCCCGGTATCGAGGTGCTGCTGGAGGTGCTGGGCTTCGCCGGGGCCCTGGAGCGCGCCGATCTGGTGATCACCGGCGAGGGTTCGCTGGACGCCCAGACCCTGCGCGGCAAGGCCCCCGCCGGGGTGGCCGCCGCCGCCCGCCGGGCGGGCCTGCCGGTGGTCGCGGTGTGCGGGCGCCTGGCCATCGGCGAGGAGGAGATGCGGGCCGCCGGGATCGAGGCGGCGTACGCCCTGACCGACCTCGAACCGGATCCGGCCGTCTGCATGGCGCAGGCCGGTCCGCTACTGGAGCGGGTGGCCGAGACACTGGCGGCCGACCGCCTGTGACCTGCCCGTAGGGCGCACGACGCCGCTTTCGCGACGCACCGAAGGCCCGGACCGCGCGGTCCGGGCCTTCGGCCTGCCCGGCGCGGCCGTCCCCGGACCCTTCCGCAACGCCCCGCCCTCCGCCCGGGAGCGGAGGGCGGGCATCCGCTGTGCCCGTGCACAGCCGGGCCCGGGCACCTCTGGTCACCGGCAGCGATTCGCCCACCGGCCGTGGACGGCCCTTCCGGCCGGTGCTGGGGTGAGCGCCGTGATCCCGGTGGAGCCCACCGGGGGACAGGACGGAAGAAGAGGAGGGCCGATGACGGCCGCTTCGCTGGAGGTCCGGGGGGTGTCCGTGGGCTACGGCCCGGTACGGGCGCTGAACTCGGTCTCCGTTGACGTACCCGAGGGCGCGGTGGTCGCCGTCCTCGGCGGCAACGGCGCCGGCAAGACCACCCTGCTGCGCGCCGTCTCGCGCACCTTGCGCTTCCACGGCGGGACGATCGCCTCCGGCACGGTGTCCTTCGCCGGACGGCGGCTGGACGGCCTGACCCCCGCTCAGGTGGTGGCCGCCGGAGTGGTGCAGGTGCCCGAGGGACGGCAGGTGTTCGCCCGGATGACCGTGGCCGACAACCTCCGCGCCGGCGCGCTGGGCGCGGCCGGGGGCCGCCGGGCGGCCGCCGGGGCGCAGGCGCGGGTCCACGAGCTGTTCCCGGTGCTGGCCGAGCGGGCGCACCAGCGGGCCGGGCTGCTCTCCGGCGGCGAGCAGCAGATGCTCGCCATGGGCCGCGCCCTGATGGCCCGCCCCAAGCTGCTGCTCCTGGACGAACCCTCCCTCGGCCTGGCCCCCCTGATGGCCGACCGGATCGCCGAGACCGTGCGGGAGATCAACGCCCAGGGCACCTCGGTGCTGCTGGTCGAGCAGAACGCGGCGATCGCGCTGCGCCTGGCCTCCTCGGCGGTCGTCCTGGAGGTGGGGGAGGTGGTCCTGGCCGGGGACGCGGACGAGCTGGCCGCCTCCGACGAGGTGCGCCGCCGTTACCTGGGCATCACCGACGACGCCGGGCACGTGGGCGCCCCGGAGGGCGCCGGTGCCGGGAGCGTGCCCGGAGGAGCCCCGCGCCCGGCCGCGCCCCTGCGCAGGTGGTCGGCGTGAGCACCTCCGGCACCCGGGAACCGGCACCCGCCGGGGAGGACGTCCCCGCGCTGCGGGTGGAAGGCCTCACCGTCCGCTTCGCAGGGCTCACCGCGCTGGACGCCGTCTCCTTCACCGTCGAACCGGGCAGCGTCCACGCCGTCATCGGCCCCAACGGCGCGGGCAAGTCCACCACCTTCAACGTCCTGTCCGGCGTCTACCGCGCGACCGCGGGCAGCGTCCGCTTCGGCGACGAGGAACTGACCGGGCTGGCGCCGCACGCGATCGCCTCCCTCGGCGTGGCCCGCACCTTCCAGAACATCGCGCTCTCCCCGTACACCACGGTCGCCGACACGCTGATGCTCGGCCGCCACCGGCTGACCCGCACCGGCTACCTGGCCGCCGGGCTCCGTCTGCCGCAGGCCGCGCGCGAGGCGGCCCGGCACCGCGAACGGGTGCGGGAGATAGCCGGGTTCACCGGTCTGGAGCCCTATCTGGACCAGCCCGCCGGCTCACTGCCGTACGGGCTGCAGAAACTCGTCGAGCTCGGCCGCGCGCTGTGCATGGAACCCCGGCTGCTGCTCCTGGACGAGCCCGTGGCCGGCATGACCGCCGACGAACGCCGCCGCACCGCCTCCCTGATCGCGGGCGTGCGCGAGGGGCTCGGCATCTCGATCGTCCTGGTGGAGCACGACATGGGAATGGTGATGCGGCTCGCCGACGCGGTGACCGTACTCGACTTCGGCCGCAGGATCGCCGACGGCACACCCGACGAGGTCCAGCGAGACCCCGCCGTCGTCCGCGCCTATCTGGGACAGGAGGCGGCGAGCGCATGACGACCTTCGTCGAACTGCTGCTGAGCGGGCTGTCCATCGGATCGGTCTACGCGCTGATCGCACTCGGCTTCGTGATCATCTTCAAGGCGACCGAGGTGGTGAACTTCGCCCACGCCTCGCTGCTGCTGGCCGGCGGCTATCTGACCGCCGTGCTCCGGGAGGACCTCGGCTTCCTCGCGGCCCTGCTGGTGGGCGTCGCGGGCGCGGCGGTGGTGGGCGCGCTGGTGGAGTTCCTGGTGATCCGCCGCTACCGCGGACACGACCACAGCGTGCTGGCCATCGTCACCATCGGCGTCGACATCGTGCTGGTCACCGAGCTGACCCGGCAGATCGGCGCCCGTGTCCTGCCCATGAACGACCCGTGGGGCGACCGGGTGCTCACCTTCGGATCGGTCAGCATCCCGCAGACCCGGGTGGCCGCCTTCGTCACAGCCGCCCTCATCATCGGCGCCTTCCTGCTGGCCTTCCGCTTCACCTCCTGGGGCGTGGCGATGCGGGCGGTGGCCGAACACCCCGAGACGGCGGCGCTGATGGGCATCCGGCTGGGCCGGGTCTCCTCCTCGGCCTGGGCGGTGGCGGGCGGACTGGCCACGGTCGCCGCCCTGTTCCTGACCGTCTTCCCCACCCCCGGCCTGGAGCGCGGCACCTCCCTGGTGGCGCTCAAGGCCTTCCCCGCCGCGATCCTGGGCGGACTGGACTCCACGACCGGGGCCCTGGTCGGCGGACTGGTCATCGGCGTCACCCAGTCCATGGCCGCCGGCTACCAGAGCGACCTGACCTTCCTGGGCCGGGGCATCGGCGACCTCGCCCCCTATCTGGTGATGCTCCTGGTCCTGCTGGTGCGCCCGGCGGGCCTGTTCGGAACGAGGGAGCTGTCCCGTGTCTGAACCCACCACCGCAGCGACCACCAAGTCCGCCGGGGCGACCGGGGAATCCGGGGCGTCCGGGGCCACCACCGGGCGCGGCCGCCGGGCGCGCGCCCGCCTCCGGCCGCCGCGCCGCACCGCCCCTTACACGGTGGCCGCGACGGCCGCGGCGGGCCTGCTGCTGCTCGCCCTGCCCTTCTACCTCGACCGCTTCTGGCTCCAGGCCGGGCTGCTGGCCATGGCCGCCGCCATCGGCGCGATCGGGCTGAACCTGCTGACCGGCGCCACCGGCCAGCTCTCCCTGGGCCACTCCTTCTTCCTGGCCGTCGGCGCGTACGGCTACTGCGTGCTGGCCGGCGACCGGGACGGGGAGCTGACCGGCCTGGGCCTGCCCGGCTGGCTGGCGGTGACCGGCGCGGTGGCCATGGCCGGTGCGGCCGGCGGGCTGTTCAGCCCGATCGCCGGACGGCTGCGGGGCGCCTACCTGGGCATCGCCACCCTGGCACTGGTCTTCATCGGCCAGCACGTGCTGCTCAACGCACACGACCTGACCGGCGGCTACAACGGCCGCCCGGTCCCGCCGCTGTCGCTGCTGGGCATCACCTTCGACGACACCGAGACCATGGTCGCCGCCGTGCCGTTCCAGTCGATGGAGAAGCTCTGGTACGCCGGGCTGGTTCTGCTGGCGGTGTGCGCCTTCTTCGCGCACGGCGTGCTGCGCGACCGCCCCGGCCGGGCGCTGAACGCCATCCGCGACCACCGGATCGCGGCCGGGGTGATGGGCGTGCCGGTGGCCCGCCAGCGGGCGGGGGTGTTCGTCCTGTCCTCGATGTACGCGGGCCTGGCCGGGGTGCTGCTGGCACTGGTCTTCCAGCAGACCGTGCCCGAGTACTTCGGCATCGTCCTGGCCCTGGAGTACCTGGCCATGATCGTCATCGGCGGTCTCGGCTCGGTCTCCGGAGCCGTCACGGGGGCCGTGTTCGTCACCCTGCTGCCCCAGCTCCTCACCCGCTACAGCGAGGCACTGCCCCTGGTCTCCGCCCCCGGTACGGGCGGGGTCGCACCGGGCGAGATGTCCCGCTACCTGTACGGCGCCGCGATCGTGGCGATCGTGCTGTTCCTGCCGGGCGGCCTGGTGCGGCTCGCCGCCCGCCGCGGTCACACCCAGAAAGACGAGGCATGAAGACTGTGAAGACGCAGAAGAAGCACACGGCGCGCACCGCCGCGGTGGTCGCCGCGACCGCCCTCGCCCTCATCGCCACCGGATGCAGCTCCAAGGCGGGCGGCGGCGACTCCGGCGGCACCGGCGCCGACGGCGTGCGGACCGACAAGGGCGTGACGGACGACACCATCCGCATCGGCGCCCTCACCGACATGACCGGTGTCTACGCCTCCCTGGGCAAGAGCGTCACCCAGGCCCAGCAGCTCTACATCGACAAGATCAACGCCGACGGCGGGATCTGCGGGCGGAAACTGGAGCTGACCGTCCGCGACCACGGCTACGACGCGGGCAAGGCGATTCCCGCCTACACCGAGCTGCAGCCCAAGGTGGTGGGCTTCGTGCAGTTCCTCGGCTCGCCGTTCGTCAGCGCGGTCAAGGAGCGCATCGACGGCCAGCACAAGGTGCTGGTGCTGCCGCAGGCCTGGTCCGCCGACCTGCTGGGCAGCGAGTACATCCGGGTCATCGGCGCCACCTACGACGTGGAGACGGTCAACGCGATCGAGTTCCTGCTGGAGGAGGGGAGGATCGCCGAGGGCGACAAGATCGGCCACGTCTACTTCGAGGGCGACTACGGCGAGAACGCCCTCAAGGGCGCGCAGTACGCGGCCGGGAAGGCCGGGCTGACCCTGGTGGAGCAGAAGATCAAGCCGACCGACGAGGACATGTCCGCCCAGGTGGCGGCGTTCAGGAAGGCCGGTGTGAAGGCCGTCGTGATCAGCGCCGGGCCGCGCCAGGCGGCCTCCCTGGTCGGCGTTTCGGCGGCCGGCGGCCTGAACGTGCCCATCATCGGCAACAACTCGGCGTTCGCGCCGCAGCTGCTGAAGACCCAGGCCGGCCCGGTCCTGCAGAAGGACTACTACGTGGCCGCCTCGACCCTGCCCATCGGGTCGGAGGAGCCGGAGCCGGCCAGGCTGGCCCGGGAGTACGCCAAGGCCTACCCCGACGACATCCTCGACAACGGTGTGGCCGCGGGCTGGAGCGCCGCCTCCGTCCTCGGCGCGGCGCTGAAGCAGGCGTGCGACGACAAGGACCTCACCCGGGAGGGCGTGGTCAAGGCGCTGACCTCCATGGAGGACCACGACGGGGGCTTCGGCATCCGGCACGACTTCACCGACCCGGAGCTGCCCTCGACACGGGAGACCTTCATCCTCAAGCCGGACGGGAAGACCAAGGGCGGGCTGAAGGTGCTCCGCGAGGCGGAGGCGTCCAAGAACGCGCAGGCGTTCTCCTTCGAGGAGTGACTGTGCGCTGACCAGGCGTCCGTACCCGCCGTGACGGGGGGCGGACGGGCCGGACGGTGCGGACAATGCGGACGGGGCCCGGGCTCGTACGAGCCCGGGCCCCGTGGCGTTCCGCGACGCGGGGCCGCCCGCACCGTGTCCCGCTCGCCCGCCGGTACCGTGCCCGCGCCCCGCCCGGAGTGCTCCCGCGGCCCCGTACCCCTTCCGGCCGCCGGGGTCCGGCACGGCCCGCCGGTGTCCCCCGGCAAATCCGCTGGTGTATTCCGGCGAGAGCCGGGAAGGCGCGGAACAGGAGGAGAAGGCGGGAAAACACCGGGCGCCGGACGGATTCCATGGAATCCGTCCGGCGCCCGAGGTATGGGCTATGGACCGGTCGGCGGCTAGGGCTGGGCCGCGGCCCGTGCCTCACGGCGGTTGTCGCGGAAGGTGTTGACCCGGCGCGCGGTGGCGAACAGCGGGATCACCGCGCCCAGCACCAGCTGCAGCGCGCAGCCGGTCTGCAGCAGCAGTTCACCGCCCGGGGCGTCGAAGGCCCAGGCCGTCAGCAGGCCCATGCTCAGCACGATCCAGCCGAGCATCGCCACGGCCAGCAGCCCGCGCGGCTTGGGGTACTCCACCCGGCTCACCATCAGCCAGGCCACTCCGACGATGGCCAGCAGCGTCGGGACGAACGGCAGCTCCAGCAGCACGATCGAGACGACCGTCAGCGCCCCGAAGGGGCTGGGCATGCCCTGGAACACCCCGTTGGGCAGGGTGAGACAGGAGAACCTGGCGAGCCGCAGCACCACCGCCAGCACCACCACGATCCCGGCGAGCGCCGAGACCCCCTGGTGCGCGTCGTTGGCCACCATCCCCCAGACCAGCACGAAGTACGCGGGCGCCAGCCCGAAGCTGATCAGGTCGGAGAGGTTGTCCAGCTCCGCGCCCATCGCCGAGCTGCGCAGCTTGCGCGCCACGAGCCCGTCGAAGAGGTCGAAGACCGAGGCCAGCAGCATCAGCATCACGGCGGTCGCCGCGCTGTGCCGGGCCATGCCGCCGTCGCCGTTGCCCGTCAGATGGGGGATCAGGACGCCGGTGGTGGTGAAGTACACCGCCAGGAAGCCGCAGGTGGCGTTGCCCAGGGTGAGCGCGTCGGCTATCGACAGCCGCATGGACAGCGGCATGTCGCCCATCTCGTCGCCGTCGTCCTCCGGACCTGCCTCGGGGACCCACTGGGTCTTGGGGTCAATCACGGTCAAGGCGAGTCACCCCCGCGGTCGTGGGCTGGCCGACCTCGACGGCGACCTCGACGCCCTCCGGGAGGTAGAGGTCGACACGGGAGCCGAAGCGGATCAGGCCGATCCGCTCACCCTGCTCGACCTTGGCGCCCTGCTCGATGTACGGAACGATCCGCCGGGCCACGGCGCCGGCGATCTGGACCATCTCGATGTCGCCCAGCTCGGTGTCGAAGTGCCAGACGACCCGCTCGTTGTTCTCGCTCTCCTTGTTGAACGCCGGAACGAAGCCGCCGGGCACGTGCTCGACGGACGTCACCGTGCCCGCCAGCGGGGCGCGGTTGACGTGGACGTTCAGCGGGCTCATGAAGATCGCGACGCGGGTGCGCCCGTCCTTCCACGGCATGATGCTCTGCACCACGCCGTCGGCCGGGGAGATGACGCGGCCCTGGGCGATCTCTCGCTCGGGGTCGCGGAAGAACCACAGCATGCCCGCCGCCAGGGCGGTGGCGGGCACTGCCGCCACGGCCGCGCCTCTCGAGCGCCTGGAGCGGGCCAGGCTGAGGGCGGCGGTGGCGACGGTCGGGAGGAGCCACGGCGACGCTCCGCGCGCGAGACGGACGCGGCCGCGTTGTGCAGAGGATGAGCTGTGGGGCATGGATGACCTTCGTAGCGGAGGGTGCCGCGTAAACACGGGGGACGGCGGCTTTCCCGGGATGCTATCGGTTACCGGTGGCAACTGGGCAAGCCAGAGCACCTGTCGGGACCGCGGGCTCCCCGGAAGGCCTCGGTTCGGGGTGTCGTCCCCTTGAAGGGAAAACACCCCGAATAAGGCATTCTACCCCTGGATCTTGTACTCCTCCAGGAGTCGGCGTCCCACGATCATCTTCTGGATCTCGGCGGTGCCCTCGCCGATCAGGAGCATCGGGGCCTCACGGTACAGCCGTTCGATCTCGTACTCCTTGGAGAAACCGTAGCCGCCGTGGATGCGGAACGCGTCCTCCACGACCTCCTTGCAGTACTCCGAGGCGAGGTATTTGGCCATCCCCGCCTCCAGGTCGTTGCGCTGCCCGGAGTCCTTCTTCCGTGCGGCGCCGACCATCAGGGCGTGCGCGGCCTCCACCTTGGTGGCCATTTCGGCCAACTTGAACTGAATTGCCTGGTGCTGGGCGATCGGCTTCCCGAAGGTGTGCCGCTGCTGGGCGTAGGAGACGCCCAGCTCGAAGGCGCGCTGGGCCACGCCGCAGCCGCGCGCGGCCACGTTGACCCGGCCGACCTCGACGCCGTCCATCATCTGGTAGAAGCCGCGGCCGGTCGCACCTCCCAGGACCCGGTTGGCCGGGACGCGCAGGCCGTCCAGGATCAGCTCGGTGGTGTCGACGCCCTTGTAGCCCATCTTGTCGATCTTGCCGGGAATCGTCAGACCCGGCTTGACCTCGCCGAAGCCCGGCTCCTTCTCGACCAGGAAGGTGGTCATCGACCTGTGCGGGGCGGTGCCGTCGGGGTGGCCCTCGTCGGTGCGGCACAGCACCGCCACCAGCGAGGAGGTGCCGCCGTTGGTCAGCCACATCTTCTGGCCGGTCAGGACGTACTCGTCGCCGTCGCGCACACCCTTGGTGGTGATGGCCGACACGTCCGATCCCAGGCCCGGCTCGGACATCGAGAAGGCGCCGCGGACCTCGCCGGCCGCCATCCTCGGCAGGAAGTACTCCTTCTGCTCGTCGGTGCCGTGCTGCTTGAGCATGTACGCGACGATGAAGTGGGTGTTGATGATGCCGGACACGCTCATCCAGCCGCGGGCGATCTCCTCCACGCACAGGGCGTAGGTGAGCAGCGACTCCCCGAGGCCGCCGTACTCCTCCGGGATCATCAGACCGAAGATCCCCAGTTCCTTGAGGCCCTCCACGATCTGCGTCGGGTACTCGTCCCGGTGCTCCAGGTCGGTGGCGACCGGGATGATCTCCTTGTCGACGAAGCCGCGGACGGTGGAGACGATCTCCCGCTGGATGTCGGTCAGGCCCTCGGTCTGCGCCAGGCGCCCCATGTCACTTGCCTCCCTTTCCGGAGTCCCGCCCGTCCGTGCGCAGCTCGGGGCGGCCGGGCTGCTCACCTCCGCGCGCCTCGATGTACTCGGCGGTGGGCACCATCACCTTGCGGCGGAAGACGCACACCAGGGTGCCGTCCTGCTTGTAGCCCCTGGTCTCGACGTGGACGATGCCGCGGTCGGACTTCGAGCGCGACGGCGTCTTGTCCAGGACGGTGGTCTCGCCGTAGATCGTGTCGCCGTGGAAGGTCGGCGCCACGTGCCGCAGCGACTCGATCTCCAGGTTGGCGATCGCCTTGCCGGAGACGTCCGGCACGGACATGCCCAGCAGCAGCGAGTAGATGTAGTTGCCGACCACCACGTTCCTGCCGAAGTCCGTCGTCCTCTCGGCGTAGTTGGTGTCCATGTGGAGCGGGTGGTGGTTCATGGTCAGCAGGCAGAACAGGTGGTCGTCGTACTCCGTGACCGTCTTGCCGGGCCAGTGCCGGTAGACGTCCCCGACCTCGAACTCCTCGTAGGTGCGGCCGAACTGCATGGTGTGAGTCTCCGTGGTGTGGTGGAAGAACGGGGTACCGGACCGGGCCGCCCCCCTCCCCGGCCCCTCTCCGGCGCCCCGGGGGGGCGGCGGGATAAGGAAGGGCGGGGAGCCGGGAGCGGCCCGCGGTGGTGGGGCTCAGGCGGCCGGCGGCTCGAACTTCGAGGTCCGCTCCATGCCGGCGGCCCGGCCCTTGCCCGCGATGACCAGCGCCATCTTGCGGCTGGCCTCGTCGATCATCTCGTCGCCGAGCATCGCCGAGCCCTTCCTGCCGCCCGCCTCGGAGGTGAAGTACTCGTAGGCGTCCAGGATCAGCTCCGCGTGGTCGTAGTCCTCCTGGGAGGGGGAGAAGACCTCGTTGGCCGCCTCGACCTGGCCGGGGTGCAGCACCCACTTGCCGTCGAAGCCGAGGGCCGCGGCGCGCTCGGCGACGGCCCGGAAGCCGTCCACGTTCTTGATCTGCAGGTAGGGGCCGTCGATGGCCTGCAGGTTGTGGGTGCGGGCGGCCATCAGGATCCGCATCAGGATGTAGTGGTAGGCGTCGGCCGGGTAGCCGGGCGGCTGCTCGCCCACGACCAGGGACTTCATGTTGATGGAGGCCATGAAGTCGGCCGGGCCGAAGATGATGGTCTCCAGCCGGGGCGAGGCGGCGGCGATCTCGTCGACGTTCACCAGGCCCTTGGCGTTCTCGATCTGCGCCTCGATGCCGATGCGGCCGACCTCGAAGCCCATCGTGGTCTCGATCTGCGTCAGCAGCATGTCCAGCGCCCTGACCTGGGCGGCGTCCTGCACCTTCGGCAGCATGATGCAGTCCAGGTTGGGGCCCGCGCCCTCGACGACCGTGATCACGTCGCGGTACGTCCAGTGGGTGGTCCAGTCGTTGACGCGCACCACCCGGGTCTTGCCCGTCCAGTCGCCCTCGTTGAGGAACTTCACGATGGTGTGCCGGGCCTCCGGCTTGGCCAGCGGGGCGCAGGCGTCCTCCAGGTCCAGGAAGACCTGGTCGGCGGCCAGGCCCTGGGCCTTCTCCAGGAAGCGGGGGTTGCTGCCCGGGACCGCGAGGCAGGAGCGGCGGGGGCGCAGCCGGTTGACCGGCGATGCGGGCGTGGTCATGCGGGGACCTCCAGGGGGTCGAGCTTGTTCGCGGTGCGGATCTCGTCGACGATACGGCCGATGATCTCCGTGATGCCGAAGTCCTTCGGGGTGAAGACCGCCGCCACCCCGGCGGCACGCAGTGCCTCGGCGTCCGCGTTCGGGATGATGCCGCCGACGATGACGGGGATGGGGGTACCACCCGGGCCGCCAGGCCCAGGGGGATCTTCGGCGCCGGCCCGGTGCAGCCGGTCCAGTACGTCGGGCACCAGCTCGGCGTGCGAGCCGGAGAGGATCGACAGCCCCACGCAGTGCACGTCCTCGGCGACGGCCGCCGAGACGATCTGCTCGGGGGTGAGCCGGATGCCCTGGTAGACCACCTCGAAGCCCGCGTCGCGGGCCCGTACGGCGATCTGCTCGGCCCCGTTGCTGTGCCCGTCCAGACCGGGCTTGCCCACCAGCAGGCGCAGCTTGCCCGAGCCCAGCTCGGCGGCGGTGGCCGCCACCTTCCGGCGGACCTCGGCCAGCCGCGAGCCCTCCTCGGCGGGGGTCGCCACGGGCGCGGAACTCACGCCGGTGGGGGCCCGGTACTCGCCGAAGACGTCGCGCAGGGCCCAGGCCCACTCGCCGGTGGTCACCCCGGCCCGGGCGCACTCCAGGGTGGCCGGCATCAGGTTGTCCTTGCCGGCCGCGGCCCGCTTCAGCTCGGCGAGCGCCCGGTGGGCGCGGTCCTCGTCCCGCTCGTCGCGCCACCGCTGGAGGGCGGTGACGACGCCGCGCTCCACCGCCGGGTCCACGGTCATGATGGCCGTGTCCAGGTCGGCGGTGAGCGGGCTGGGCTCGGTGGACTCGAAGCAGTTGACCCCGACGATCCTCTCCTCGCCGGACTCGATGCGGGCCCGGCGCTCGGCGTGCGAGGCGACCAGCTGCGACTTCAGGTAGCCGGACTCCACCGCCGCCATCGCGCCGCCCATCTCCTGGATGCGCTCGATCTCGGCGAGCGCGCCCTCGGCCAGCTCGGCGGTCCTGGCCTCGACCACGTGCGACCCGGCGAACAGGTCGTCGTACTCCAGCAGGTCGCTCTCGTGGGCGAGGACCTGCTGGATGCGCAGCGACCACTGCTGGTCCCAGGGCCTGGGCAGGCCGAGCGCCTCGTTCCAGGCCGGCAGCTGCACGGCGCGGGCGCGGGCGTCCTTGGAGAGGGTGACCGCCAGCATCTCCAGCACGATGCGCTGGACGTTGTTCTCCGGCTGCGCCTCGGTCAGCCCCAGGGAGTTGACCTGGACGCCGTAGCGGAAGCGGCGGTGCTTGGGGTTCTCGATCCCGTACCGCTCGCGGGTGATCTTGTCCCAGATGCGGGTGAAGGCCCGCATCTTGCACATCTCCTCGACGAAGCGGACGCCCGCGTTGACGAAGAAGGAGATGCGCCCGACGACGTCGCCCATCCGCTCGGCGGGGACCTGCCCGGAGTCGCGCACCGCGTCCAGCACCGCGATGGCGGTGGACATGGCGTAGGCGATCTCCTGCACCGGGGTGGCCCCGGCCTCCTGCAGGTGGTAGCTGCAGATGTTGATCGGGTTCCACCTGGGCATGTGCGCCACGGTGTAGGCGATCGTGTCGGTGGTCAGACGCAGGGAGGGCCCCGGCGGGAAGACGTGCGTCCCGCGCGAGAGGTACTCCTTGACGATGTCGTTCTGCGTCGTCCCCGACAGACCGGAGACGTCCGCGCCCTGCTCCTCGGCGACCACCTGGTACAGCGCCAGCAGCCACATGGCGGTGGCGTTGATGGTCATCGAGGTGTTCATCCGCTCCAGGGGGATGTCCTGGAACAGCCGGCGCATGTCACCGAGGTGGCAGACCGGGACCCCGACCCGGCCGACCTCGCCGCGGGCGAGGACGTGGTCGGGGTCGTAGCCGGTCTGGGTGGGCAGGTCGAAGGCGACCGACAGGCCGGTCTGCCCCTTGGCGAGGTTGCGCCGGTACAGCTCGTTGGACGCCTCGGCCGTGGAGTGACCGGCGTACGTCCGCATCAGCCACGGACGGTCTTTCTGGCGCTCAGCCATGGGGATGACCTCTACACGTTCCGGAAGCGGTTGATGGCGTCGATGTGCTTGGCCCGCATCTCGGTGTCGCGCACGCCCATGCCCTCGCGCGGGGCCAGGCACAGCACGCCGACCTTGCCCTGGTGGGCGTTGCGGTGCACGTCGTGGGCGGCCTGGCCGGTCTCCGCGAGGGAGTACGTCTTGGACAGCGTGGGGTGGATCTTGCCCTTGGCGATCAGGCGGTTGGCCTCCCACGCCTCGCGGTAGTTGGCGAAGTGGGAGCCGATGATGCGCTTGAGCGACATCCACAGGTAGCGGTTGTCGTAGCTGTGCATGTAGCCGGAGGTGGAGGCGCAGGTGGTGATGGTGCCGCCCTTGCGGGTGACGTAGACGGAGGCGCCGAAGGTCTCGCGGCCCGGGTGCTCGAAGACGATGTCCACGTCCTCGCCGCCGGTCAGCTCGCGGATGCGCTTGCCGAAGCGCTTCCACTCGCGCGGGTCCTGGGTGTTCTCGTCCTTCCAGAACCGGTAGCCCTCGGCGTTGCGGTCGATGATCGCCTCGGCGCCCATGGAGCGGCAGATGTCGGCCTTCTGCGGGGAGGAGACCACGCAGATGGGGTTGGCGCCGCCGGCCAGGGCCATCTGGGTGGCGTAGGAGCCCAGGCCGCCGGAGGCGCCCCAGATCAGCACGTTGTCGCCCTGCTTCATCCCGGCGCCGTTGCGGGAGACCAGCTGCCGGTAGGCGGTGGAGTTCACCAGGCCGGGAGCCGCGGCCTCCTCCCAGGACAGGTGGGTGGGCTTGGGCATGAGCTGGTTGGACTTCACCAGCGCGATCTCGGCCAGGCCGCCGAAGTTGGTCTCGAAGCCCCAGATGCGCTGCTCGGGGTCGAGCATGGTGTCGTTGTGGCCGTCGGCGTTCTCCAGCTCCACCGACAGGCAGTGGGCGACGACCTCGTCGCCGGGCTGCCAGGCGTTGACACCGGGGCCGGTGCGCAGCACCACGCCCGCCAGGTCGGAGCCGATGATGTGGTACGGCAGGTCGTGGCGCCTGGCCAGTTCCGAGGTGCGGCCGTAGCGCTCCAGGAAGCCGAAGGTGGAGACCGGCTCGAAGATCGAGGTCCACACCGAGTTGTAGTTCACCGAGGAGGCCATGACCGCCACCAGGGCCTCGCCGGGGCCCAGCTCCGGCAGGGGGACCTCGTCCAGGTGCAGGGACTTGCGCGGGTCCTTCTCCCGGGTGGGCATCCCGGCGAACATGTCGGCCTCGTCCTTGTGCACGGTGACCGCGCGGTAGGACTCGGGCAGCGCCAGGTTGGCGAAGTCGGCGGGCTTGCTGTCCGACGCGAGGATCGCGTCCAGGATTTCCTTCACTGTGGCCTCCGGCGAGCGTTCGGGGACGCTTGAGGGGTCGCTGGGGTCTTCTTCGGTCTTGTGTGAGCTGCTGGTGCCGTCGGTTCGGCGGTGGTACTGCGGCTCGGCGCGGTAGCGCTGAAGGTGCCTGTGACGCAGGCGCCCGGGCGCACGGCAGTGACCGCGGGGACAGTGCCCGGACACCGCTCACGTTATGGCACTGCGTGCCAGCACACAAGACACTGCGTGCCAAGAATTTCTCTCAGTTGTCATCGGGAGTGCACGCATGAGCGGAATGCAGACGGAAGTGGCCGCCTCCCGGAGGAGGCGGCCGCATGTCCGTGTCCGATTGTGTCTGATTATGTCCGGATGTGCCGTTTCCTGCTCGCCCTGGGGGCCGCGTGGTGCTCAGCCCCGCCGCAAGGCTTCCTCGATCGTGCGCATCACCTGGTCCAGCGGGGCGTCGGTGCGCGCCACCGTCACCAGCACCTCGCCCTTACGGCCGGCCGCACCGTTCGTCCCGCCCGCCCCGGCCGGCAGGTCGGCCGCCGCCCGGCCGGCGACGAAACCGGTGCCGAAGGTCCGCCGCACGGTGGCGAAGGCCCGGTCCAGCTGGGCCTCCACATCGCCCTGGCCGCCCGCGCGCAGCCAGCGCCGCAGCACGTGGTTGTGCGCGGTGACCACCGCCGACGCCGCCACCTCGGCCAGCAGCGGCTCGTCGAGGCCGTCCTCGTCGCCGTCCCGGCCGGCCGCGGCGGACTCGTCGAAGTGGCCCAGCAGGTACCGGGTGAACAGCCGCTCGTAGCGGGCCACGGACGCGATCTCCCGCTCCCGCAGCGTGGGCACCTCGCGGGTGAGCCGGTAGCGCTCCACCGACACCGCCGGGGAGGCCGCGTACATCCGCATGACCTCCTTGATGCCGCGGCACACGGTGTCCAGCGGGTTCTCGTGAGCGGGCGCCGCGTCCAGCACCGCCTTGGCGCGCTCCAGGGTGTCGTCGTGGTCCGGGAAGATCGCCTCTTCCTTGGAGCGGAAGTGCCGGAAGAAGGTGCGCCGGGCCACCCCCGCCGCGGCCGCGATCTCGTCGACCGTGGTCTCCTCGTACCCCTTGGTGGCGAAGAGCTCCATCGCGGCTGCGGCCAGCTCACGGCGCATCTTCAGACGCTGGCTGGGCACGTTGGGGCGGGCGGACCGAACGGACTGCGACATGTGGGGAACGTTACACGGCGCACCGCCGCCGGCGGGTGGGCCGCCGGGGTCCAGCAGCCCACCCCACCCGGGGTCCGCCCGTGGCGGGAACGCCGGGTTCGCCGGGCTCACCGCCTCGCGTACTCGCGGAAGCCGCGCCCGCTCTTGCGGCCCAGGCAGCCCGCCGCGACCAGGTGCTCCAGCAGCGGGGCCGGGGCCAGGCCCGGCTCGCGGAACTCCTCGTGCAGCACCTTCTCGATCGCCAGGGAGACGTCCAGGCCCACCACGTCCAGCAGCTCGAACGGGCCCATCGGGTAGCCGCCGCCGAGCTTCATGGCCGCGTCGACGGCGTCCATGTCGGCGTAGTGCTCCTGCACCATCTTGATCGCGTTGTTCAGGTACGGGAACAGCAGCGCGTTGACGATGAAGCCCGCCCGGTCGCCGCAGTCCACCGGGTGCTTGCGGATCCTCGCGCACACCTCGCGCACGGTGGCGTGGACGTCGTCGCCGGTCAGGACGGTGCTCACCACCTCCACCAGCTTCATCGCGGGGGCGGGGTTGAAGAAGTGCATGCCGATCACGTCCTGCGGGCGCGAGGTCGCGCGGGCGCAGGAGACCACCGGCAGCGAGGAGGTGGTGGTGGCCAGCACCGCGCCCGGCTTGCACACCTCGTCCAACGCCGCGAACAGGCCCTTCTTGACCTCCAGGTCCTCGGCCACCGCCTCGACCGCCAGATCCACGTCCGCCATCGCCGACAGCGAGCCGGCCGGGGTGATCCTGGCGAGCGTCTCGTCGCGGGCCTCGGCGCTCATCCGGCCCTTCTTCACCGACCGCTCCAGCGAGGAGGCGATCCGGGCCCTGGCCGTCTCGGCCTTCTCGTCGCTGCGCGCGACCAGCACCACGTCGTAACCGGCCTTGGCGAACACCTCGGCGATGCCGCTGGCCATCGTCCCCGAGCCCGCCACTCCGACGGAGCGCACCTGGCGCGGGGTGCCCCGCAGTCCGCCCTCGCGCGGGGTGAGCGCGTCCGGCACCACCGTCGCCGAACCCGGCGCCTGGTAGGTGTAGAAGCCGCGCCCCGCCTTGCGGCCCGTCAGGCCGGCGGCGCTGAGCTGGCCCAGGATCGGGGCGGGGGCGTGCAGCCGGTCGCGGGACTCGGCGTACATCGCCTCCAGCACGGTACGGGCGGTGTCGACGCCGATCAGGTCCAGCAGGGCCAGCGGGCCCATCGGCAGACCGCAGCCCAGGCGCATGGCGGCGTCGATGTCCTCGCGGGTGGCGTACTTCGACTCGTACATCGCCGCGGCCTGGTTGAGGTAGCCGAACAGCAGCCCGTCGGCGACGAAGCCGGGCCGGTCGCCGACCGGGATCGGCTCCTTGCCCAGATCGGCGGCGAGACCGGTGACCGCGGCGACCGCCTCGGGGGAGGTGAGCACGCAGGAGACGATCTCCACCAGCTTCATCGCGGGGGCGGGGTTGAAGAAGTGCATCCCCAGCACGCGTTCGGGGTGCGCGGAGTCGGCCGCGAGCCGGGTGACCGACAGGGCGTTGGTGCCGGTGGCGATGACGGCGGACGGCTTGACGATGCCGTCCAGCTCGGTGATGACACGCTGCTTGAGCCCGTAGTCCTCCGGCACCACCTCGATGACCAGATCGGCCTCGGCCGCGGCCTGGAGGTCGCAGAAGGTGCGGAAGCGGGCGAGGGCGTCGCGCCGTTCCTGCTCGGTGATCCGCTCGCGCTCCACGGCGCGGGCGGTGGAGGCCTCCAGCGCGGCGACGGCCCGGCGGGCGGCGTTCTCGTCGGTGTCGATGCCGATGACCTCGCGGCCGGCGCGGGCCAGGACCTCGGCGATGCCGGTGCCCATGGTGCCGAGGCCGACCACGGCGACAGTGGTGAGGGTGGGACGGTCCATCACGGGACTCCAGAGAAGAGTGAAGAGACGGTGACGACTGCGGGGGAGAGAAAGGGGAGAAGGGCGGGCGGGGCGCGTGGGAGCGCCGGGCCCGCGGCGTCGCGCAGGCGTGGAACGAGCGAGAGCGGCCCTGTCCCGGGGCCGTGCTCGACCTGCGTGTATGCGCGCTGAACCGACTGCACACCGGACGGCTGCGTCACCAGGCCGTCCGACTGAGCGGGGGTACCGCTCCGATGAGCAGGCTAACCTGCGGGTAACCCGAATGCCAGAGGGTAGACCGCTTCCAGGAATGTGGCACATACCACAGGGAGGTGACGTGCCGGTGGGCAGGGCGGGCACGATGGACCGCGAAATGGTGGACCGGCTGCGGGCCGAGGCGGATCCGGAGGAGTACGGGCGGCTGCTCGCCCTGGCCCGGCGGGACACGGCCGCCGCCCGTGACGCGCTGGCCGCCGAACTCACCGCGCCCGCCCGCCCCCTGTGGGCCCGGGAACTGGCGGCCTGCACCCTGGGCCGGGCCGGGGACCCCCGGGCCTTCGAGACGCTGGTGTTCCTGCTCAACCACCGCGAGCCGGCCCGCTGCGCCGCGGCGGCCCGCGCCCTGCTGCGCCTGGGCGATCCGCGTACCGCCCGCGCCGCGGCGGCGCTGGCGACCAACGAACTGCGCACCTCCTACGCGTTACACCCCGTGCGGCTGCTGGCCGCCCTGCGCGCACCGCAGTCCGCGCCGACCCTGATCCGCGTCCTGGACCGGCTGCTGGCCGGCCCCGTCCATCACTGGCAGGTGGCCCGCGCCTGCGTGGACGGGCTCGGGGCGCTGGGCGACGCGCGGGCCCGGCTGGTGCTGCTGGCGGCCCGGGAACGCGAGGAATTGCGCGCGGCGGCCGACGAGGCGCTGCGCAGGCTCTGATCCGGCGGAGCCGGGCGCCGGGCCGACGTGGGTGTCCTTGCGGAGACGGGCCGCGGTGGCCGGCGGCCGACCGCGGCCGGATGTCGGAACCGGCCGGGCGCCAGAGGGGATGCGGGCCGGCGGGGACCGGCCCGGCGCCCGGGGTCGCCGTCCCGGGGCGGAGGTGTGGCGCGGCGCCCGGCCGTTCCCCGCTGTGTCCCCGGGAGCGTCCAGCAGGTGGGAGTCTCGGGAAACCCTCCCCCGACGTAAGGGATGAGACGGCCGTCAGGCTGCGAAACGCAGGCCGCTTCCGTGTGCGGCCTTGTGAAATGCAGCACAGAAGGTTTGAAATCGATGCATCCAAGGCGGAGGCGGGCGGAGTGGGCCGATGAGGGCGGGCGAGTGCATGGTGCGCCCCGCGCCCCCGGCCGCCCCCCCGGCCGCCGTTCAGGGCCGGAGCGCCGTCAGTAGCTCCACCAACTCCCCTCGGAGGGCTGCGGGATCCAGGTGTAGATGCCGCTCTCGGCGGGGCCTCGGCGCCAGACCGCCCTCACGCGGTCGGCCGGGTACTCCTCCAGGCAGTCCCACACGCCCAGGGCGTCGGTGTCCTCGATGACGATCTGGCCGTCGGCGGTGCGTCCGGCGCGCCCGGCCTCGACCAGCCTCTCCCGGCCATCCGTGAGTTGCAGCTTGAAGACGGCCATCCCTGATGCCTTTCCCCCGGCGGGACCGCCGTACGGTGGCGGCGGACCGCGGGTCTCTGCGGTGCGGTTGGGGGCGGCCACCCCCGAGGCTCCGGACGACGACGGAGCGGTGGCCCCGGAGGTGGCGTGGAAGCAGGCCGACCATGTCGGCGAGCAGCTTTACTCTAACGCAGGGGGAGGGTTGCACCACTTCCTCGCACCCCGGTGGAGGCGTCCGAATGGGGAACGGAAGCGGGAAGCGAGGGAGGCCGACGGTGAACGGACGGGAGCCGGTGCGCGTACGGGAGGCGGCCGAGGCGGACCTGGAGGCCGTGGCGGCACTGCGGGTGCGGGGCTGGCGGTACGCGTACCGCCGTCTGATGCCCCGTGAGTACCTGGAGGGAATGGACGCCGCCGCGTACACCGCCCGGCGCCGGGAGACCTTCGCCGCGACGCGGGAGACGGTCACCGACCTGGTCGCGGTGGACGGCGGCGGCCGCATCACCGGCTGGGCCGCCCTCGGCCCGTGCCGGGAGGACGGCGGCAGCGGCGGCGGTGGGCGCGAGGAGGGCGAGGACTGCCGCGACGGTGAGCTGTACGCCCTGTACGTGGAGCCGGAGCTCATCGGCTCGGGTATCGGGCGCGCGTTGCTGGCCGAGGTGGTGCGGCGGGCGGAGGCGCGCCGGATGCGCAGGTTGCGGCTGTGGGTGGTGGAGGGCAACGAGCGGGCCCGCCGCTTCTACGCGGCGGCGGGCTTCGCCCCGGACGGGGCGAGGTCGCTCTTCGACGCGGGAGGGACGCCCGTGGCCGAGGTGCGCTACACGCGCGAGCCGGCCGGGGCGGGCCTCACAGCAGGGTGAGCTGCGTCGGGCCCGGCTCGGGCTCGGGGGCGCACCGGGGCTCGGGAACGCCCCGGTGCGCCCCGGGCCGGGACGGCCCGATGCCGTACTCCTCGGCCAGTTCGTGCACCTGTCGGGTGATCCGGCGCTGGTACCAGCGCGGGGCGTAGGCGCCGTCGGCGTACAGCCGCTCGTAGTGGCCCACCAGGCCGGGGTGGTGCCGGGCCAGCCAGGCGGTGAACCACTCGCGCGCGCCCGGCCGCAGGTGCAGGGCCAGGGGCGTGACGGAGGTCGCGCCCGCCGCCGCGATCGCCCGCACCGTCGCACGGAGCCTGTCGGGGCTGTCGGAGAGGAACGGGATCACCGGGGCCATCAGCACCCCGCAGCCGATGCCGTGGTCGGTGAGGGCGCGCACCACCTCCAGGCGCCGTTCGGGGGCGGGGGCACCGGGCTCGACGGTGCGCCACAGCTCCTCGTCCAGGAAGGCCACCGACACCGAGACGCCCACCTCGGCCACCGCTCCGGCCGAGCGCAGCAGGTCCAGGTCGCGCAGGATCAGGGTGCCCTTGGTGAGGATGGAGAACGGGTTGGCGTGGTCGCGCAGGGCGGTCAGGATGCCGGGCATCAGCCGGTAGCGGCCCTCGGCGCGCTGGTAGCAGTCGACGTTGGTGCCCATGGCTATGTGGTGGCCCGGCCAGCGCGGGGAGGCCAGCTCCCGGCGCAGCAGCCGGTCGGCGTTGGTCTTCACCACGATCTGGGTGTCGAAACCGGTCCCGGTGTCCAGGTCCAGATAGCCGTGGCTGCGCCGGGCGAAGCAGTACACGCACGCGTGGGAGCAGCCCCGGTAGGGGTTGACGGTCCACTCGAACGGCATCCGGGAGGCGCCCGGCACCCGGTTGATGATCGAACGGGCCCGCACCTCGTGGAAGGTGACGCCCCTGAACTCCGGGGTGTCGATGGTGCGTGTGACCACGTCGGAGCCGAAGAGGGCGGCGGTGCCGCTCGCGTCCGGTGCGTCCCGGTGCAGATTGTCCCAGCGCATGCGACCTCCTCGTTCGGTCCGCACAAGAATAGAACATCTGTTCCCACGGGTGGTAACCCCGGTTTGGGCGGGCGCGTCGTGGATGGTTGGCTGGCCTCGGTGGCCCTGCCGGGACGGCCGGCCGTCCCGGCAGGGCCACCGAGGCCACCAGGATCACCAGGACTCCCAGGGGAGCAGCCATGGCGCAGGTCGAATCCACCACGCAGCGCGAGATCGCGGCCCGTCCGGAGGACGTGTTCGACGCGCTCGCCGACTACAGCGGCACCCGGGGCAGGCTGCTGCCCGGGCAGTTCGGCGAGTACGAGGTGCGTGAGGGCGGCGACGGCAAGGGCACGCTCGTCCACTGGAAGCTCCAGGCCACCTCCAAGCGGGTCCGCGA
Source organism: Streptomyces sp. SS8 (assembly GCF_054072955.1). Taxonomy (NCBI): domain Bacteria; kingdom Bacillati; phylum Actinomycetota; class Actinomycetes; order Kitasatosporales; family Streptomycetaceae; genus Streptomyces; species Streptomyces sp. SS8. The sequence goes on along the minus strand of NZ_JBSVCZ010000008.1, from coordinate 167,502 downwards.
CTGCCTGATGGAGGTGGACGAGCCCATGGAGGGGCAGCTGGTCGAACGCGACCGCAACTCCTCGATGGTCACCACCTGGACCGTCACCCCGGGCTCGGCCGAGGGCACCTCGCGGGTCACCGTCACCGCCGCCTGGGAGGGAGCGGGCGGCGTCGGCGGCTTCTTCGAGCGAACCTTCGCCCCCAAGGGGCTCGCACGCATCCACGACGAACTGCTCGCCAACCTCGCCGCCGAGACCGAGGGCCGCGCGGGCGCCTGACCGCCCACCTCGCCCCGACCCGCCTCCACCGCGCCCCCGCCCTCACCCGGCACCCGCCCCGACCTGCCGCGTTCCACCCCGCGGCGCCCCCGGCCGGACAGGTCGGCACCCGGATGCACGAACCGCGCCGGACGGGGTAGGCGGGCTCTCCCGGCGGCCGTACCCGCGGCCCGCGGACGCGACGAGGGAGAGACCCCGTGAACGCCACACTCGAAGACGGCGGCTCCTCGCAGGGCATCCGGAGCACCGACCCCGCGATCACGGCCGCCGTGCACATGCCGATCTTCGAGAAGCACTTCGCCCCGGACCTGCCGCTGGTCGACGCCGACTGCGGCAACGGGGCCCAGACGGTCTTCCTGGCCGGGCGCTTCCACCCGTGCGTCGGGATCGACCGCTCGGCCGCCGTCCTGGAGCGCGCCCGGACGGCGGTGGGGGAGGGGGCCGGCGGGCGTTCCGCGCCCGACTTCCGGCAGCTCGACGCCGCCGATCCCGCCGCGATGCGGCGGCTGCACGGTGAACTCGGCGACGCCAACGTCTACCTGCGCGGCGTCCTGCGGCGCAGCGGACCCGCCGGCCGCGCCCGCGTCGCCGAGTCCGTCGCGGTGCTGGTGGGGGAGCGCGGCCGCGCCTTCGTGGTGGAGGCCGCGCCCGAGGCCGAAGCGGCCCTGGCCCAGGGGGCGGGCGCCACCCACCCCACCGAGCTGCCCGGCTCCCTCGACACCCCCGGCCTCCCCGACCTGCCGCACCTGCGGGGCGCCCCGCAGGCACCCGGGCGGGAACCGGCCGAATCCGCCGAATCCGCCGAACCGGCCGAACTCACGGAGCAGGCCGCGCCGTTCACCGCGGCCGGACTGCGGGTGCTCGCCGGGGGCTCGCTGCCGCTGTCCACGACCGGCTTCGAACCGGACGGCTCACGCCTCGACCTGCCGTCGAACTGGCTGGTGGTGGGCCGGGGCGACTGACGCCGGAGCGACGCCAAAGGAGTGGACCGGTGACACCGGCCAGGCGTCCCACCCTGGTCTTTGACGCCGCCCGGGCTGGGCGTAACGTGGCCTTCCATGACGAAGATCCTGATCAGCGCCGACATGGAGGGCGCCACGGGGGTGACCTGGCCCGCCGACGTCCTGCCCGGGACCCCTCAGTGGGAACGCTGCCGCCCGATGTTCACCTCCGACGTGAACGCGGCGATCGCCGGCTTCCTCGACGGCGGCGCGGACGAGGTGCTGGTCAACGAGGCGCACTGGACCATGCGCAACCTGCTGCTGGAGAAGCTGGACGACCGCGCCCAGATGCTCACCGGCCGCCACAAGTCGCTCAGCATGGTCGAGGGCGTCCAGCACGGCGACGTCGACGGCATCGCCTTCGTCGGCTACCACACCGGCGCCGGCGCCGAGGGCGTCCTGGCCCACACCTACCTCGCCAACTCCCTCACCGGAGTGTGGCTGGACGGCGAGCGGGCCAGTGAGGGCCGCCTGAACGCCGCGGTGGTGGCCGAGTACGGCGTCCCCGTCGTCCTGATCACCGGCGACGACCGCACCTGCGCCGACGCCCGCGGCTACGCCCCCGCCGCGCGCGGCGTCGCCGTCAAGGACTACGTCTCCCGCTACGCCGCCGTCTGCCGCACCCCCGCCCGCACCGCCGCCGACATCCGCGCGGCGGCGAAGGAGGCGGCCGCGCTGGCGGTGCGCCACGAGCCCGCAGGCCCCCGGCCCCGCACGGTCGAGATCGAGTTCGACGCCGAGCACCTGGCCGGCGCGGCCACCGTCGTGCCCGGCGTGGAGCAGACGGGTGAGCGCCGGGTGGCGTACACATCGCCGTCCATGTACGAGGGGATCCGCACCTTCAAGGCGGTCACCACCGTCGTCTCTGCCGCAGTGGAGGAGCAGTATGGCTGAGCGCATCGACAACCGGGCACTCGACGAGGCGGTCGCCTTCACCTCCGAGCTGATCCGCATCGACTCCGTCAACCTCGGCAACGGGGACGGCACCGAGCGCAAGGCCGCCGAGTACGTCGCCGGGAAGCTGTCCGACGCCGGGATCGAGCCGGTGGTGCTGGAGAAGGTACGCGGCCGCACCAACGTCGTCGCCCGCATCGAGGGCACCGACCCCTCCGCCGACGCGCTGCTCGTCCACGGCCACCTGGACGTGGTGCCCGCCGAGCCCGCCGACTGGACCGTCCACCCCTTCTCCGGCGAGATCCGCGACGGCGTGGTCTGGGGCCGCGGCGCGGTCGACATGAAGAACGCCGACGCGATGGTCCTCGCGGTCGTCCGCGCCTGGGCCAGGGCCGGAGCGCGCCCCCGCCGCGACATCGTCCTCGCCTTCACCGCCGACGAGGAGGACACCGGCCAGTACGGCGCCGACTTCCTCGCCCGCGAGCACCCGGAGCTGTTCGAGGGCTGCACCGAGGGCATAAGCGAGTCCGGCGCCTACACCTTCCACGCCGGCGGCGGCCTGCAGCTCTACCCGATCGCGGCGGGCGAGCGCGGCACGGCCTGGATGGAGCTGACAGCCAACGGCCGGGCCGGGCACGGCTCCAAGGTCAACCGCGCCAACGCGGTGAGCCGGCTGGCCGCCGCGGTGCACCGCATCGGCGAGCACGACTGGCCGGTGCGGCTGTCGAGGACGGTGCGCGCCGCCCTCACCGAGCTGTCCCGCCTCCACGGGCTGGACACCCCCGACTTCGACGCCCCCGACTTCGACGTGGACACCCTGCTGACCAAGCTGGGCCCGTCCGCCAAGCTGGTCGAGGCCACCGTGCGCAACAGCACCAATCCCACCGGACTCAAGGCCGGCTACAAGATCAACGTCATCCCCGGCACCGCCGAGGCGCATGTGGACGGGCGGATGCTCCCCGGCACCGAGGAGGAGTTCACCGCCACCATGGACGAGCTCACCGGCCCGGACGTGGACTGGCGGTTCTACCACCGCGGCCCGGCCCTCCAGGCGCCGGTCGACTCGCGCACCTTCGCCGTGCTGCGCGAGTCCCTGGAACACTTCGACCCCGACGCCCACGTCATCCCGTTCTGCATGACCGGCGGCACCGACGCCAAGCAGTTCGCGGAACTGGGCATCGTGGGCTACGGCTTCACCCCGCTGAGGCTGCCCGAGGGGCTGAACTACCAGGCGATGTTCCACGGCGTCGACGAGCGCGTCCCCGTGGACGCCCTCCACTTCGGCGTCCGGGTCATGGACCGCGCCCTGTTCGCCCTCTGAGCGCCGGGGCGGCCGGGGGCCTCGAGCCGCCCCGGCCGCGCCCCGCCGCGCCCCTTTCCCCGAAGAACCCGCCGAGCCCGCGAGGAGCCGCGCACGATGACGTACGCCACCGCCCCGTACGGCACCTGGGAGTCACCGATCGACGCCCGCCTGGTCGCCGCGCACGACGGCCATCCCGAGTACGCGGGCACCGTCGGCGCGGAGGTGTGGTGGACCGAGCCCCGCCCCGCCGAGGGCGGCCGGCGGGCGCTGATGAGGCTGCGCCCGGACGGGTCCGGCCCCGCCGAGTCGGTACTGCCCGAGCCGTGGAACGTCCGCAGCCGGGTCATCGAGTACGGCGGGCGCCCCTGGGCCGGGGCCGCGCGCGAGACGGGCGGACCGCTGATCGTCTTCGTCCACCACGCCGACCAGCGGATGTACGCCTTCGAGCCGGACGCCCCCGGCGCCGAGCCGCGCCCCCTCACCCCCGTCTCGGCCCTCGGCGAGGGCCTGCGCTGGGCCGACCCGGTGGTACCGGCCGGCCGGGACGAGGTGTGGTGCGTGCTGGAGGAGTTCACCGGCGAGCGGCCCACCGACGTACGCCGGGTGATCGCGGCCGTTCCCCTGGACGGCTCGGCGGCCCTCGATCGCTCCAGGATCCGCGAACTGACCGGTGACACCGACCGGTTCACCACCGGTCCCCGCCTCTCCCCGGACGGCGGAAAGGCGGCGTGGCTGGTCTGGGACCACCCCCGGATGCCCTGGGACGGCACGGTCGTCCGCCTCGCCGACGTCACCGACGAGGGCGGCCTCGCCGGTGTCCGTGCCGTCGCCGGCGGCGAACGGGAGTCGGTGGCGCAGGTCGGCTGGGCGGCGGACGGCTCGCTGCTGTACACCGGTGACGCGAGCGGCTGGTGGAACCTGTACCGCCTGGACGCCGGCGGGACGGGAACGGCCACCCCCCTGTGCCCGCGCGAGGAGGAGTTCGGCGGGCCGCTGTGGAAGATCGGCCACCAGTGGTTCCAGCCGCTGGAGGACGGCACGGTCGCCGTCCTGCACGGCCGCGGCTCCCTGCGCCTGGGCATCCTGGAGCCGGCCACCGGTGAACTGGCCGACGCCCCCGGCCCGTGGACGGAGTGGGCCCCGACCCTTGCCGCCGCGGGCACCCGCGTCATCGGCGTCGCCGCGAGCCCGCGCAGTGCGTACGAGGTCGTGGAGCTGGACACCTGTACCGGACACGCCCTGGTCGTCGGCTCCGCCCACACCGACCTGATCGACCCCGCGTACTACCCCGAGCCCGCCGAGCGCGTCTTCCGCGGCCCGGACGGCCGCGAGATCCACGCCCACCTCCACCCCCCGCGCCACCCCGCCGCCGCGGCCCCCGAGGGCGAGCTGCCGCCGTACGTGGTGTGGGCCCACGGCGGGCCCACCGGACGGGCGCCCCTCGTACTGGACCTGGAGATCGCCTACTTCACCTCGCGCGGCATCGGCGTGGTGGAGGTGAACTACGGGGGCTCGGCGGGCTACGGCCGCGCCTACCGCGACCGGCTGCGGGAGAGCTGGGGCGTGGTCGACGTCGAGGACTGCGTCGCCGTCGCCCGCGCCCTGGCCGCCGAGGGCACCGCCGACCCCGCCCGGCTGGCCATACGCGGCGGCAGCGCGGGCGGCTGGACCACCGCCGTCTCCCTCACCTCGCCGCTGACCGAGGGGCTGTACGCCTGCGGGACCATCAGCTACCCCATCCTCGACCTGGCCGGCTGGGCGACCGGCGAGACGCACGACTTCGAGTCGCAGTACCTGGTCTCCCTCGTCGGCCGCGCCGAGGAGCACCCCGAGCGCTACCGCGACCGCTCGCCCGTCCACCACGCCGACCGCGTCACCGCCCCCTTCCTGCTGCTCCAGGGCCTGGACGACGTGATCTGCCCGCCCGCCCAGTGCGACCGCTTCCTGGCCGAGGTCGCCGGCCGGGGAGTGCCGCACGCCTACCTCGCCTTCGAGGGCGAGAGTCACGGCTTCCGCAGAGCACAGACCATCATCCGGGCCGTGGAGGCCGAACTCTCCCTGTACGCACAGGTATTCGGCTTCGACCGCCCGGACGTCCCCGGACTGGAGCTCACCACGTGACACCTCCCTCACCACCGCGCCCCGCCCTCACCCGGCCCCGGCGGCTGCGCCCCGGCGACCGGGTGGCGATCGTGGCGCCCAGCGGACCGGTGGAGCGTGAGCGGCTGGACGCCGGAGTGGACGTACTGCGCGGCTGGGACCTGGACCCGCGGGTCATGCCGCACGTCCTGGACGTCCACCCGCGACTGGACCACCTGGCCGGCACCGACGCCGACCGCGCCCGCGACCTGACCGACGCCTGGTGCGACCCGTCCGTCGCGGCCGTCCTCGCCGCCCGCGGCGGCTACGGCGTCCAGCGGATGGTGGACCTGGCCGACTGGGACGCGATGCGCGCGGCCGGCCCCAAACCCTTCGTCGGCTACAGCGACCTGACCGTGCTGCACGAGGCGTTCGCGGCCCGGCTGGGCCTGGCCACCCTGCACGGCCCGATGCCCGCCACCGTCTCCTTCCTCAAGGACGGCCCCACCCAGGAGCATCTGCGCGCCACCCTCTTCTCCCCCGAGAGGGTCACGGCGATCACCTCCCCGACCGCCCGCACACTGGTACCCGGCCGGGCGTCCGGCACCACCTACGGCGGCTGCCTGTCGCTGCTGGCCGGCCAGACCGGCGTGCCCGGGCGGGACCGAGCCCGCCCGGACGGCGGCATCCTGCTGCTGGAGGACGTCGGCGAGCCGCCGTACCGCCTCGACGGCTACCTCACCCACCTGCTGCGCTCCGGCGAGCTGGACGGGGTGGCGGGCGTGGTGCTCGGCTCCTGGCACGACTGCGGCCCGTACGGGAAGGTCCGCGAGGTGCTGCTGGACCGCTTCGCCCCGCTGGGTGTACCGGTGGTGGAGGAGATGGGCTTCGGACACGGCCCGGCGACCCTGACCGTGCCGCTGGGGGTCCGTGCCACCCTGGACGCCGACACCCGCACCCTCACGCTCGAGGAGCCCGCCCTGGTCTGAGCGGCGCCCGCTCCCACCGGGCCGCGGCTCACAGCCCCGGGGAGCTACAGGCCCGCGAGGCCCGCCAGGGTGCGCACCTGGGCCATCATCGCCGTGCCCGCCTCCAGGTCGCCGCCCTCGGCCACGGCCCACAGCGCCGACTCCACACGCCGCGCCACCGCCCACGCCATCAGCCGCCCCTCGTCCTCGCCGAGCGCGCCGGCCACCAGCGAGCACCGCGCGGCGACCACGCCGCGCGGGGCGGGCTGCCCGAAGGCGTAGCCGATCTGCTCGATCAGCGGCCAGGGGTCGTACAGCGGATCGCCGGTCATCGGCTTGGCGTCGACCGCCAGCCAGGGCCGCCGCCCGGCGGCCAGGACGTTGCCGGGGTTGAGGTCGCCGTGCACCACCACCTCGCGGGCGGCCGTCCCCGGCAGCTCGCGCAGCAGCCGCACCCCCAGCGCCACCAGGGCCGGATCGAAGCCGGGAGGCCGCAGCCGCGCCATCCGCTCCTCGGCCAGATCCGCCCACCCGGCGGTCACCTCCGCCACCGTCTCCAGCCCCGCGTCCGGTGGCACGGGCGCGCTCCACAGCTCGCGCAGCACCTCCGCCCCGGCCAACAGCCTCTCTGCGGCGGGCAGTTCCGCGGCCCGGCCCAGCTCGGTGCCCGGCGTACAGCGCTCCAGCAGCAGCGCGTACCGCCCGGCGTCGTGCTCGTACAGCCGCACCGCGCCCCGTCCGTCCCACAGCCGCAGGGCCTCGCCCTCCCCGGCCGCCTCCCGGTGCGGCCAGCTCACCTTGAGCACCGCCTCCGAGCCGTCCGCGCGCCGCACCGGCGCCACCCACGAGACGCTGCCCCCGGCGAACGGCCCGCCGGGCACCAGCTCCCACCGCTCGGTCAACTCCCCGATCAGGGAGGGCAGTCGGCCCAGCCACTCGGGCCCGCCCGGGTAGCCGGAGACGGTCCTCACCACGGGCAGGCCGGGCGGCACCGGATCCGCGGACGTCATGGGGGCGAGCATAGGCCGGGCCGGTGGCCCGCGTCCCCTACTGCCGTCGAACGCGACGTCCGAATGCCGCCGGACCGACGGGCCGCGCCGCGCCAGGATCGAGCCATGTCCATGAAAACGACCGAGACGACCGGCATGACCGACACAGCAGACATGAACGACCTGTACGGCAAGGCGGTGCTGGTGACCGGCGGCAGCCGCGGCATCGGCGAGGCCGTGGCGCTCCGGCTCGCCCGGGACGGCGCCGACGTGGCGCTGACCCACCGGGACTCCGAGGAGAGCGCGCGGCGGGTGGCCCAGAAGATCAAGGCGATGGGCCGCCGGGCCCTGGTGGTGCGCGCCGACAGCGCCGACCCGGAGGCCGTACGCGCCGCCGTCGACGCGGCAGCGGCGGAGTTCGGGCGGCTCGACATCCTGGTGAACAACGCCGGGATCGGCCTGGTCGGACCGATCGGCGAGATCGCGGCCGAGGACGTGGACCGGACGCTGTACGTCAACGTCCGCGCCCCCTTCCTGGCCTGCCAGGCCGCCCTCGCCCACATGGGGGAGGGCGGGCGGATCATCACCATCGGAAGCTGCGTGGCCGAGCGCGTCGCCTTCCCCGGCGCCTCCCTCTACGCCACCGGCAAGGCCGCGCTGACCGGCCTGACCAAGGCGCTGGCCCGGGAACTCGGCCCGCGCGGCATCACGGCCAACCTCGTCCACCCGGGCCCGGTCGACACCGGGATGAACCCCGCCGACGGGCCGGGCGCGGACTACCAGAGCGGACTGACGGCGCTGGGGCGCTACGGGAAGCCCGAGGAGATCGCGGCGACGGTGGCGCATCTGGCCGGCGCCCAGGGCCGCTACATCACCGGCGCCTCCATCGCCGTGGACGGCGGCCTCACCGCCTGAACCGGGCGGCGGACGGCGGGGGGCCGGGCGGTACCGGGGGCGCCCCGGCCCCCGGCCCTTCGCCGAGCACACCGCCCGCCACGCGCCCGGCGGGCCGCGCTGAAAACCCGGGGCGGACCGTACGCGCCGCATGCCACGATCGGCCCATGACCGCCGCCGAGCCCTGGATGATCGACGAACTCGCCCACGCCGGCCCCGAGCATCTGGACCCGGCCTTCGTGGCGGGCTTCGACCGCAAGCAGGGGCACCCCGACCCGGCGCCGGACATCGGCGCGCTGCGCCGCCACGGCGTGGGCGGTGACGCCACCGTGGTGGATCTGGGCGCCGGGACCGGACGGTTCGCGCTGGCCGCGGCCCGTGAGTTCACCCGGGTGGTGGCTGTGGACGTCTCGCCCGCGATGGTGGACCACCTGCGGGCGCGGGCCGGACGGGAGGGGGTGGCGAACCTGGAGTGCGTCCGGGCCGGTTTCCTCACCCACGAGCACACCGGGCGGCCCGCCGACGCCGTGCACACCCGGCACGCCCTCCACCAACTGCCCGACTTCTTCAAGGCGCTGGCGCTGGACCGCATCGCCCGCATGCTGCGGCCCGGCGGTGTGCTCCGTCTGCGCGACCTCGTCTTCGACTTCCGGCCGCACGAGGCCGGGGAGGTCCTGGAGGCGTGGATGGCGGGCGCGCCCGGCGATCCCGCGCTCGCCTACACCCGACGGGACTACGCCGAGCACCTGCGCACCGAGTACAGCACCTTCCGCTGGCTGTTTGAGCCGATGCTGGAGACGGCCGGGTTCGAGATAGTGGAGGCGGAGTACGAAGGGCGCCTCTTCGGCGCCTACACCTGCGTCAGACGCCCCTGACGGGCGGCGCGACACCCAAGGAGGCGGGTTGAAGCTGTACCTGTTGCGCGTGTCCGAGCACGCGGCCGGCGCAACCGACGGGGCGGTGCTGTCGGAGGAGGAGCGCGCCCGCTGCGCGGCGTTCGTCCGGGAGGCCGACCGCGACCGCTACCGGGTCGCCCACACGGCCCTGCGTCTGGAACTGGCCGCGGTCCTGGGCACCGAGCCCGCCGCCGTCCCCCTCACCCGCGAGCCGTGCCCGCTGTGCGGCGGGCCGCACGGCCGCCCGGCCGTGCCCGGCAACCCGGTCCACTTCTCGCTGTCGCACGCCGGAGACATGGTGCTGATCGCCCTGGACGACGCGCCCGTCGGGGCCGACGTGGAGGCGTGTCCCACGGCCGCCACCGTCGCCGAGACCGTCTCCGCCCTCCACCCGCGCGAGCGTGCCGAGATCGGCAGGCTGGCACCGGCCGACCGGCCGGCCGCCTTCGCCCGCTGCTGGACGCGGAAGGAGGCGTACCTCAAGGGCACCGGCACCGGCCTGGGCGAGAGTCCGGACACCACCTACGTCGGCAGCCTCGCGACCCCCGCCGCGATCCCCGGCTGGGAGCTCACCGACGTGGCCGTGCCCGAGGGCTACGCGGCGGCCGTGGCGGTCGCCGTCGCCCGTACGGGGGAGGAGAGCACTCCGTAGGGACGGCCCGGCGGGCGGGCGCCGGCCCCCGCGCCCATGGTGGCGGCATGAGCACACACAGGAGAACGGGCGACGGCGGCGCACGCGGTTTTCTGACCCTGGGCAGGGTGCTGGTCCTGCTGCTGCTGGCCGCCACCCTGGTCTTCGTCTTCCAGAACACCGAGCAGACCGAGATCAGGCTGCTGGTCCCCATCGTGACCATGCCCCTGTGGGTGGCGCTGCTGATCCCCGGCGTGATCGGGCTGCTGTCCGGGATGTATCTGGTGCGGCGCAGATAGCGGAGGGCGGACGGCGCGGTGCCGCCGTTCGCGCGCCTGTCGGGCGGACGGGGGAATGATCTTCCCGGGCGGGGAAGTTGTGCGGGGTATGAAGGCAATCGCTTTGAACGAGTACGGCGGACCCGACGACCTGACCCTCACCGAGCTTCCCGACCCCAGGGTGGGGCCCGACGCGGTCCTGGTGAGGGTGAAGGCGGCCGGGGTGAACCCGGTGGACTGGAAGGTCGGGGCGGGCTACCTCGCCCCGGTCCTCGACGCCCACTTCCCCCTCGTCCCCGGCTGGGACGTGGCGGGCGTGGTGGAGAGCACCGGCCCGGACGCGAAGGAGTTCGCCCCCGGTGACGAGGTGATCGGGTACGTCCGCAAGGACTGGGCGCAGAACGGCACCTACGCCGAGCTGGTCGCCGCGCCCGTGCGCACCCTGGCCCGCAAGCCCGCCGCGCTGAGCTGGCAGCAGGCGGCGGGGCTGCCGCTGGCCGGGCTCACCGCGTACCAGTCGCTGAGGCGGCTGGGCGTGGGCGAGGGCGACACGGTGCTGGTCCACGCCGCGGCCGGCGGTGTCGGCTCGCTGGCGGTGCAGATCGCGGCCGCGTGGGGCGCGCGGGTCATCGGCACCGCCAGTGAGCGCAACCACGACTTCCTCCGGGAGCTGGGCGCCGAGCCGGTCACCTACGGCGAGGGGCTGGCCGACCGGGTGCGCGGGCTGGCGCCCGGCGGGGTGGACGCGGCCTTCGACTTCGTCGGCGGCGAGTCGATCGAGGTGTCGCAGCAGGTGCTCAAGGACTCCTCGCGGGTGCTGTCGGTCGTGGACGCCGAGGTGATGGCCAAGGGCGGCCACTACCTGTTCGTGAGGCCCGACCCGGCCGACCTCGCCGCCCTGGCGGACCTGGCCGACGCCGGGAAGCTGACGGTCGGCGTCGACCGGGCGGTGCCGCTGGCCGAGGCCGCCGAGGCGTGGCGGCTGAGCCAGTCCGGGCGGACCAGGGGGAAGGTCGTCATCGACGTCTCCTGACGCGGCTTCCCGGACGCGGGACCCGCCGGAAGGCGGGCCCCGCGTCGGTTCCCTCGGTCCGCCTGCCGCCGGACTACCCCTCTGCGCCCGCCTGCCGGCGGTCGACGTATTCGAAGACCGAGCCGTCGGGGTGGCGGGCCACCATGTTCCGGCCGATGGGGGTGGACTGCGGGCCGGCGATGATCTCGGCGCCGACGGCCCGCAGATCGGCCGCCGCCTCCTCCACGTCCCGCACCGCCAGCGTGGCGGCGACCTTGCTGAGGACCTCCATCGGCCCGGGCGGGCCGCTCATCAGCAGGAAGGGGCCGACGGCGGCCGCCGAGACGGGGCCCTGCGCGAACCGCATGGCCTCGGCACCGGTGAGCCGTTCGTACACGCCCGCCGCCGCGTCCAGGTCGTCGACACACACGCGCAGCGCAGTACCCAGAATCTCCATGCACAGGAGCCTAGTTGGGGGCGCGTACGGTGTCAGGCGCGCCCCGCCGCCCCCCGGGCGGGCCCGCCCGGGAATCGGGCCGGGACCGGGCCGGGGCCGCGTCGGAGGTGTGTCAGGCCCGGCACAGGATCTGTCCGTGCGGCACCGAGAACCAGCCGTCGGGCCGTCCGCCCCACTCGCGCCAGGCTGCGGCGATCCGCTCCAGCTCCGCCCGGTCCGCGTGCCCGCCCTCCACGGCGAGGCGGGCGTAGGCGGAGCCGGTGGTGCGTTCCGCCCACAGGTCGCTCCACCAGGCGCGGTCCGCCTCCGTGGCGAAGCACCAGACGTCCGCGCCCGCGGTGACGTCGGTGAAGCCGGCCTCGCGGGCCCAGGACAGCAGCCGGCGGCCCGCGTCCGGCTCACCGCCGCCCGCCCGGGCGACCCGGTGGTACAGGCCGAGCCAGTCGTCCAGGCCGGGCACCAGGGGATACCAGGCCATGGACGCGTAGTCGGCGTCGCGGGCGGTGACCACCCCGCCGGGGCGGCACACCCGGCGCATCTCGCGCAGTGCCGCCACCGGGTCGCCGATGTGCTGGAGGACCTGGTGGGCGTGGACGACGTCGAAGGAGTCGTCGGGGAAGTCCAGGGCGAGGACGTCCCCCCGCGCGAAGCGGACGTTTCCCAGGCCGCGGCCGGCGGCGGTGGACCGGGCCTCGGCCAGTACGTCCTCGGCCCGGTCCACCCCCACCACCTCCCCGGGCGCCACCAGGGCGGCCAGGTCCGCGGTGACGGTGCCGGGGCCGCAGCCCACGTCCAGCACCGACAGGCCCGGGGCCAGGAGGGGCAGGAGGTGGGCCGCGGAGTTGGCGGCGGTGCGCCACCGGTGTGAGCGCAGGACGGACTCGTGGTGGCCGTGGGTGTACACGGCGTTCGGTCTCGACATGCGCGCACCGTACCGTGCCGTCTTGCCATTTGAGCAAGATTGTTTCGTCATATGGAGAGTAGTGAAGTGTGCCGCCGGTCGGCCGGTCGGGCCGGTGCGTCAGGACGGGGCCGAGCCGCCCATCGCCCCCTCGGCCGGCGGCCCGCCGTAGGGCCAGCGCAGCAGCGCGCCGAGCCCGCCCACGGGCAGCCCCCCGGGAGTGCCGGGCTCCTCCGCGAGCGGCCCCACGGAGATCACCTCGGCCCCGGTGGTCACCGCCGACCGCAGCAGCGCGTCGTCCGCGCGGGCGCTGACGGGACGGGTCTCGCCCAGGTACTGCAGGTCGGTGCGGCGCACCGACACCTGGTCGGGCTCGTCGCCCACCCACACCTCGCGGTGCAGATCGGGACCGTCGGGACGGACCAGCAGGGCGGAGATGCGGTGCTCCCGGGCGGCGTCCACCAGCGCGGGCACCCCCTCGGCGGCGCCCACCCTGCCGTCGTCGGTCGGCACCCGCCTGGCCTGGAACCGTTCCATGACCTCGGCGGCGTGGCGGTGCACATAGGAGGCGCGGGCCTCCTCCACCTCCTTCTCCAGCTTCTCCTCGCCGGCCGCCGCGTTGCGGCCCGGGGCGCGCACCCCGTGCTCGGCGATGACGGCCACCCCCCGGAAGTCGGGGGCCAGCCGGTCGTGCACGGCGTGGCACTCGCGGGTGTCGCCGGCCAGGACCAGCACCTGTGCGCCCGTCTCGGCCTGCTGTGCCTTCAGACTCTCCGCGATGAGGGCGGCGTTGTTCTCCCAGGTGTTCTCCACCGAGTTCTGGAACCGCCGCTCGGACCAGTCGGCGTTCGGGGTGCGGTGCACCGGCCAGTCCTCACCCTGGATCTGGCCGGCCTCGCGCCTGCCGAAGGGGCCCCGCAGCTCCAGGTCCGCGCCTGTGCGGTCGATACGGGCCAGCAGGCAGGTGGGGGCGGTGTCCATCAGCTCCAGCAGCGGCGTGGTGTGCGGCAGCGGTCCCCAGGTGGCGTGCGGGCCGCCGCTCGGCGCCCGGGCCAGCGCGGGGTCGAGCACCACCTCGCCCGCGGTGGCGAACAGCGCCCGCCCCGGCGAGGCCGAACTGCGCGGCAGCGCCAGGAGGGCGTCGTACACCGCCTTGCGGGTGCGTTCGTCCGCCCCCTGGCTCTTCAGCAGATCATGGACCTCGCGGGCGGCGAGTTCGTGGCGCGTCGCCGCGTCCTCGGTCAGCCACGAGGTGTCGAAGTAGACCGAGGCCCAGGGGCCGGGACGGTCGAAGATAGGGCTCAGGAATCCGAGTTCCACGGGCTCTCCCTCCTTGTGGTGGGCCGGTTTCCGGGTACCCGAACCGGTGCAAAAGACACTGAGCGACGCCGGAGAACACCGACGAAGGAGGCGACCGAGCCCATGGGCATGGGAGTAGACCCGGAGAAGCTGTCCGAGACCGCGCTGATCGAGGAACTGGAGTCCCTGCACCGGACCCGCCACGACACCCTGCTGCACGGCTCGTCGGACGCGCTGGCCGCCCACACCCGGCGCACCGCCGAACTGGAGGGCGAGTACCTGCGGCGCCACCCCGACCGGGCCGTCTCGGCGGGCCGTACGAGGGAGGGCGCCCGGGCGCGCACCGAGTGAAGCGGAGGCGCACCGAGTGGGGCGGGGCGCGGCGTGGGAACGGGCGGCCGCCCCGGTGGGCGGGTACGCGGTGGTGGCGGCATGGTGGCAGCACTGTGACGGCCGGGTGAGCGGGTGTTTGCCCCCGGGAGGCGGGGGCACCCGGACCGCGGCCGAGCGAGCGGCCCTGTGGGGGAGTGAGAAGGCTCCGGGCACGGAGGTCAGGGACCGTGCCCGGAGCCGCTCCCGGACCCGGGTACCACCCTTGCCCCGGGCAGTACCCGAGGCTGCCCGCAGGGCCGTTGGGACACACCGGCCCGGGCGCGCGGTGTACGGAAGAGGGAGCGCGCGGGCCCGGTGGACGCACGGGCAGATCGCGCGGAAGAGCGAGAGGGGCGCACCCGAAAACCGGGTGCGCCCCTCTCGTCCGTCGGGGAGGGTGGGCCCATGAGTGATGCGCACACCGGCCCCGGAACCACCCTGGCGCCGGACGACACGGTGACCGTGGTCCTGCACAAGTCCCATGGCAGGCAGGTTCGTTACCCGGCGACCGTGGAGCGCGACGACGGTGTCCACGCAGTCGTGCGGGCGCCCTGGGCCGGCCCGCCGGTGCGGGACTTCGGCTTCGTGCGCTTCGAGAGCGGCGACGTGTTCACCGAGCACTACTGGCGCGACCGCTGGTTCTCGGTCAAGGAGGTGCGCGGCCCGGACGGCGGCCTCAAGGGCTGGTACTGCGACGTCACCCGCCCCGCCGCCGTCGCACCGGGCACGCTGACCACCTGGGACCTGGAACTGGACCTGTGGGTGTCGCCCGACCGGTCCGCCGTGCTGCGCCTGGACGAGGACGAGTTCGCCGGGAGCGGGCTGCCCGAGAGCGAACCGGAGACGGCGGCCAGGGCCCGTCGAGCGCTGGACGAACTCGAACGGACCGCCCGGGAGAGCGGTTTCGACTCCCTGCTGAGCTGACTTCGGGACCTGGAAGTCCGAAGAGCCCCGGGCCCGGGACCGGCCCGGGGCAGGCGAAGGGGGTGCGGAGAGCCGCACCCTCTCCACACCCCCCGTCCAAGGGCCCCGCTCGCCGCCGGGCGGCCCGGCGGCCGGCTCAGTCCTTCAGCCGGGGCAGGACGTCACTGCGGTAGAAGTCGAAGAAACCCCGCAGGTCGGGGCCGATCTGGTTGACGTGCACCACGTCGAACCCGGCGTCGGCGAACTCCCGCAGGGCGCGTACGTGCTCGTCGGGGTCGTCGCCGCACGGCAGCCCGGAGCCGGCCACCACCTCCTCGGTCACCAGTTGCGAGGCCTGCTCGAAGTGGGCGGGGGTGGGCAGGACCTGCCCCAGCTCGCCGGGCAGGAACATGTTGGGCCAGCGGTGGTGGACGGTGCGCACGGCCTCGTCGCGGTCGGCGCCGTAGCAGACCTTCGTCCCGGCGAAGGCCGGGCCCTGCCCGGAGCCGCGGCCCCCGCCGCTGCGGCGGAAGCGCTCCAGCCCCTCCACGTCGGGCATGGTGGTGATGAACCCGTCGCCCACCCGCCCGGCCAGCTCGATGGCGGCCGGGCCGAAGCCGGACACGTCGATGGGCACCGGCCGGTCGGGCACGTCGTACAGCCGGGCGTTCTCCACGGTGTAGTGCCTGCCGTGGTGGCTGACCTCCTCGCCGGTCAGCAGGCGCCGGATGACGCCGATGGCCTCCTCGAGCATCTCCATCCGCACCGACGCCTGGGGCCAGGGGCCGCCCAGGATGTGCTCGTTGAGCGCCTCGCCGGTGCCCACGCCCAGCCGGAAGCGCCCCTCCAGCATCACCGCGCTGGTGGCGGCGGCCTGCGCGACCACCGCCGGGTGGACGCGCACGGTGGGGCAGGTGACCGCCGTCTGGACGGGCAGCGAGGTCGCCTGCGAGATCGCGCCGATGACGGACCACACGAACGGACTGTGCCCCTGGACACCGTTCCACGGGTGGTAGTGATCGGAGATCCACAGAGAGGTGAAACCCGCCTGCTCGGCCATCCGGGCCTGCTCCACCAGTTCGTTCGGTCCGTGGTCCTCACAGGCCAGGAAGTAGCCGTACTCGGTCATCGAAGCAGTCCTCCACAGGTCCGGCGGTGCGGGCACCGGGTAACCGGGTGCCGGTGTGAAAAACACCGTTTGAAGGGATGGGCCCCGGGCATCCGAACCCTCGTGCTTCGGACCGCAGGCACATCCGCGGGAGCGGTGACATTCCCCGCCCCGGGTGTTTCGGCCCCGGTCCACCTGTGCCCGGTCCCGCGGTAACCCCCACAGAGCCACAGTCCACAGTTCGGGAGAGACCGCACATGACCCCCGTACGAGCACGAGCAAAGCACGCGCGGCACCCGCACGACGACGCCCCCGACACCACCGCCGAGTTCCAGCGCATCGCCGAGCTTCCGGACGGCCCGGAGCGCGAGGAGCTGCGGCAGCGGGTGGTGCGGGCCTGGATGCCGATGGCCGAGCGCCTCGCCCGGCACTTCCGCAACCGCGGCGAGTCCCTGGAGGACCTGGAGCAGGTGGCCGCCCTCGGCCTGGTGAAGGCCGTCACCCGCTACGACCCGGCGCGCGGCAGCGCGTTCGAGAGCTTCGCGGTGCCGACCATCGTCGGCGAGATCAAGCGGCACTTCCGCGACCACATGTGGGGCCTGCACGTGCCGCGGCGGGTGCAGGAGCTGCGCAACCGCGTACGCGCCTCCAGCCGCCAGCTCAGCCACTCCCTCGACGGCCGCACCCCCGGCGTCAAGGAGATAGCGGAACACAGCGGGCTGACGGAGGAGGAGGTGCGCATCGGCTCCGAGGCCCTGGAGAGCTACAGCACCCTCTCCCTGGACGCCGAGCTGCCCGGCGCCGACGACGGCTACGCGCTGGTGGACACCCTCGGCAGTGCCGAGCCCGGCTTCGACCTCGTCGTCTACCGCGAGTCGCTCAAGCCCCGGCTGCGCAACCTGCCCGAGCGCGAGCGCAAGATCCTCTACCTGCGTTTCTTCTGCGACATGACCCAGAGCCGGATCGCCGAGCAGCTCGGCATCTCCCAGATGCACGTCTCCCGGCTGATCAGCCGCACCTGCAACCGCCTGCACGCCGAGGTCGAGGCGGACCTGGAGCGGGAGCAGGCCGCTCCGGAGGGGGAGCGGGAGCGCGAGCGCGTCTACGCGGGCTCCCGGGCCGCCTGACGCGCCGCCGCCGGGTGAGGCGAGATGCCGGCGGCGCGCCCCGCACACACCCCCGGCGCCCCCTGCCCGGCCCTCCACGCCTGTGCCGCGTCCGCGCAGCCGCGCGGGCGCGGCACACGCGTGCCCGGGGGCCCGCGCAGGGCGAGGGCGACATGCCGCGCGATCCGCTCCACGGCACCGGCCTCCGCCAGCCCGAAGGCACGCCGGCCGCCGGTGCGCAGCAGCGTCAGCGCGCCGAGCACCGGGCCTCCCGCGCCGTCGGACAGCGGCACGCACAGCAGCGAGCCCACCTCGGCCCGCACCAGAACGGGGGCCCCGGCGGCGTCCCGGCCCAGGAGCCCGGGGTCCTCGGGCCGCACCCGCAGCGTCGTGCCGCCGTGCCGCACCGCGTCCGCCACCGGCGGCCAGGAGGACGGATCCTGCCCGGCGACCGCGTCGCGCAGCCGCCCGGCCGGGGCCAGGACTGCGGCGCGGCGCAGCGCGCCGCCGGGCACGGCGGTGTCGACGACCACCCAGTCGGCGAACCGGCCGTAGAGCGCCTCCGCCACCCGCTGCGGCACCTCCTTGGGGGAGTCGGCCCCGAGCAGCGCCGCCGTCGTCCCGTCCAGCAGGTCCATCAGCCCGGCGCCGCGGGCGGCCTCGGACGGGTCGGGGCGGGACTCCCCGCGCTCGACCGCCGCGGCCGGCCCGGCGGGGCCGCGCCCGGCGGGCGTGCCGGGCACTGTCGGCTGGAGCACGGCCAGGACGATCGCCCCCGGCTCGTGCGGGGGGCGCAGCGCGGTCAGGGTGGCCCGCAGCGCGGTACCGCCCTGCCTCGACGGGCCCGGCAGACGGACGGTCAGGCCGCGGTCGCCCTCGCCGCGGGCCACGGCCGCCACCTGGGAGCGGAAGGCCGCCCGGGATTCGTGGGCCAGGGAACCGGTCAGCGCCCGCCCGGTGGCGTATCCGGCCCGTACCCCCAGCACCTGCCCGGCGGCGGGGTTGCAGCGCCGTACCACCGTGTCCCGGTCCAGCAGGGCCACCGCCACCGGCAGCCGCTGGAACAGGATGCGCAGCAGCCGGTGCTCGTGGTGCTCCTCCGGGCCGCCGCGGTGCCGTTCGGCGGCCAGCTCCTCGTAGCGCGGCCACAGCACCTCGGCCGCGTGCCGCAGCTCCAGGAGCGCGGCCTCCAGGGCGGGGAGCCGGTCGGCCTCCGGCAGGGCGGGCGCCGACAGCAGTTCCTCCACCCGTCGGCGGAAGTCCGCCAGCTCGCCTCCGAACTCCTCCGCCTGCGCCATGTCCTCAACGTAACCCGCGGGCAGCCGGAGGTCCTGTCGGTTGCACAGAAAAAATACTACTCATCACTCTTTGTTGGGATCATGTGCTGGGAAGGTGCTGCGGCGGGCCGCGCGGCTGTGGTCCCCGGGCGGCCCGCGCCCGCCCGGAGCCGCTCGGCGCACCGGCCGTTTCCCGGCCGCCGCGCGGGGCAGCCGATCCCACGCGACCGGATGTTCGGGGAGCCGGCCGCGACCGGCCGCAGAACATGAGGAAAGGACCGGACAGCGCCATGCCGGACCGATGCGACGCGATGCCGTCCGAGCCCGCTCCGATGTGCCCGGGACCGGAGCCGGATCCGGCGCTCGACGCCGCCTCCCCCGCCCGCGGCCTCGCCCGGCTGGCCGAACAGGTCGTCCGCTCCACCCCGGGGTGCTGCGGCGCCACCGCCACCGCCCACACCGGTGGCGATCCGGCCGAGGGCACCACCGCCGTCACCCATCCGGACCTGTCCGAGCTCGTCGCCGTCCAGTGGGAGGACGGGGACGGTCCCGTGCCGCAGGCCCTGCGCACCGGACGCCCCGCCGGCTCCGGGGACCTGCTGCTGGACGACCGCTGGCCCGGCTACCGCGCCAGGGCGCTGGAGATGGGGCTGCGCTCCGGCGCCGCCCTGCCGTACCGCCGGGACGGCCTCACCCTCACCGTCACCGTCCACGGCTTCCACCCCCGCCCGCTGGAGGAGACCGTCCGCTGCCCGGCGGCGCTCCTGGGCGACCTGGCCGCCACCGGGCTGGCCCGCGACCTCCGCCACCGCGCGGCGCTGGCGGAGGCGGAGCAGCTCAGGGGTGCGTTGCGCAGCAGACCCGTCGTGGACCAGGCGTGCGGGATCGTGATGCACGTGCTCGGCTGCGACGCACAGGAGGCGTTCGCCCTGCTGCGCGGGATCTCGCAGCACACCAACCGCAAGCTCTCCGACCTGGCCGGTGCCCTGGTGCGCACCCGGGGCCACGGCATGGAGCGGGAAATCCAGCGCTTCTCGGAGCTGTCCCGGCGGCACTGACCGGTCCGGCGGGAGGGCCGGAGGACAGCGGCGGAACCACACAGGGCGGCCGGCGGGCCGCCCCCGGACACGGCGGAGGCACGGATGCAGCAGACCCGACCCGACGGCCCCACCCCCGCGGCCGTGACCGCGCCGGACCGGTACGGCGTCCACGGCGCCGTGGCCGAGGCGGCCTGCGGCTACTGGGGGCGGCGAGGTCTGCCCACCGAGCCCGGACAGGTCGTGGCGGCCCCCACCGCGCCTCTGCTCCTGCTGGCACTGCTCGCCGCGGCCGCGCCCGGACACACGCCCGGACACGGGCGCGGGCAGGGGGAGGCCCGCACGGACGGCGGCGGGGTGGTGCTGCCCAGGCCGGGCCCGGCCTGGCACGCCGACCAGGCACGACTGCTCGGCCGGCCGCTGCACCCCGTGCCCGTGCCGGCCGAGTGCGGCGGAGTGCCCGACCCCTTCGCGCTGCTGGAGACCGTGGGCCGGGCCCGCGCGGCCGGCGGGGACCCGCGGGTGCTGCTGCTGTCCGTGGCCGACGGGCTGACCGGGACGGCCGCGCCGCCCGAGCTGCTGCACGAGGTGTGCGAGGCGGCCGTCCAGGAGGACCTGCTGATCATCAGCGACGAGAGCTGGCGCGACACCTCCCACGACCCCCGTGACACGGTGATCGTCAGCCCCGCCGAGATCCTGCACCGGTCGGCCCGCCTCACCGGCGCGGGCACCCACGCCGGCGCCCTCCACGCCCACGCCCGCACCGCCGTGAACGGCGGCGGCGACAGGAGCGGCGACGAGGGCGGTGACCACGACTGCGTCGTGGTCCTCGTCGACCTCGGCGCCGACCCGGAGCCCGCCTTCGGGCCGGGCACCGCCGTGGGCGTGGCCCGCCTGCCGGCCACCGCGCGCGGACGGGAGCTGGGCGAGCGCACCCGCGCCGCCCTGACCGCCCTGCACGCCCGCCCCCGCGGCCGCGACGCCACCGCCGCCGCCGAGGCGCTGGGCGAGGCGGAACCGCTGCGCGCGCGCCGCGCCGCCGGCAACCGGGCCCACGCCGCCCGCGCCGCCGAACTCCACCGCATCCTGACCGGCGCCGGCGCGGTCTGCCGCCCACCGCACGCCGGACGCCACCTCTACCCCGACTTCGAGGCGTTGCGCCCCGCGCTGGCCGCCCGCGGCATCGAGGACGCCCCCCGGCTGGAGGCGGAACTGGTGCGCGGGCTCGGCCCGTACGCGCTGGGCGGCCACCGCTTCGGCGACGACCCGCACGCCCTGCGGGCGCGCCTGTCGACCGACGTGCCGCCGGAGCGGCTGGAAGCGGCCCTGCGGGAGCCGGCGGCCGCGGGTCCGGCGACCCCCCGCCCCGTGACACCCCCGGACGCAGCCCCGGACGCAGATGGGAGCCCCGCATGACCGAGCAGACGGACAAGCCCGCACAGGCCGTTCTCGACGCCCCCGCCGCCGGCTCCCCCCGGCGGCCCCCAGCCCTGCCCGAGCCCCGTCCGCTGGGCGAGCGGCGCACCTGGCCGGCGACCTTCGCCGACCGGCTCACCGAACCCCTGCCCGGCCTGCGCTCCCTGTCCCGCATAGCCCGGGAGGGCAGCACGCGCCCCGACCCCGCTGCGCTGCGCGAGGTTCCCCTGCTGCCCTGCGAACCGGCCCCCCTGCCGCCGGTCGACGCCGCCACCGCCGCCGTCACCTGGGCCGGTCACGCCAGCTGGGTGGTGCGCATCGGCGGCCTCACCGTCCTGACCGACCCCGTCTGGTCCCGCCGGATCCTGGGCACCCCGGCGCGGGTCACCCCGGTCGGAGTCCCCTGGGAGGATCTGCCGCCCGTCGACGCCGTGGTGATCTCCCACAACCACTACGACCACCTCGACGCCCCCACCCTCAGGCGCCTGCCGCGCGACACCCCCCTGTTCGTCCCCGCCGGGCTCGGCGCCTGGTGCCGCAGGCGCCGCTTCACATCCGTCACCGAACTGGACTGGTGGGAGGCGGCCGAACTGCCCTCCCCGGGCGGCGGCACCGTCCGCTTCGACTTCGTCCCCGCCCACCACTGGTCCCGGCGCACCCTCACCGACACCTGCCGCTCGCTGTGGGGCGGCTGGGTGCTCACCGACCGCCACGGGCAGCGGATCCACTTCGCCGGCGACACCGGCTACGGCCACTGGTTCACCGAGATCGGCCACCGCTACCCCGGCATCGACCTCGCCCTGCTGCCGATCGGCGCGTACGCGCCGCGCCGGATGCTCCGCCCGGTGCACACCGACCCGGAGGAGGCCGTACATGCCTGCCTGGACCTCGGCGCCCGCCGCATGGCCCCCATGCACTGGGCCACCTTCCTGCTCTCGGCCGAGCCGCCGCTGGAGCCGCTGAGCCGGGTACGGGCCGCCTGGGCCGCGGCCGGACGTCCGCGCGAGGATCTGTGGGACCTGCCGGTCGGGGCCTCCAGGGTCCTGGGACAGCCGGACCCGCACTCGCACTCGCACCCGGACCCCGGCCTCGGCCTGGACCCCGGCGCCCGGTCCCTCTAGCGCGGAACCCGCGCCGGGCGCAGCCGCCGCCACACCGAGGGCGCCGCCCCGACCAGCAGCGTCAGGCCGACCGCCGCGGCCACGCCCTGCCACGGCTCGGGGAACAGCGACCCGCCCAGGATCCCGATCAGCTGGTAGGTCGCCGTCCACACCAGGCAGGCCGGTGCGGCACCGCGCACGAACTGCCGCACCGGCACCCGCGACAGCAGGCAGGCCACCATCACCGGGATCCGCCCGGCCGGCACCAGCCGGGAGAGGACGAGCACCGTCACGCCGTGCTCGTCCAGCTTCCGCCGCGAGGCCTCCAGCCGTTCCGGCTCGGCCCGCCCGCGCATCCGCTCCAGCCAGCGCGCCCCGTTCCTGGAGTGACCGCCGCGCCGCCCGAGCCAGTACAGCAGCAGATCACCCAGGAACGCCGCCAGCGAGGCGACGGCGAACACCAGCAGCAGCGGAAGGGCCGGAGGACTGCGGTGGAACGCCACCGCCGACGCCGCGCTGACCAGCGCACCCGTCGGCACCACCGGCACCAGCGCGCCGAACGCCACCAGCAGGAACAGCGACGGATAGCCCACCGCGCCGGGCGCCACCTGACCCGGTATCTCCCGCACCGCGCCCAGCAGTGCGTCCATCACCCCGCCGCCTCCAGCCGTACGCTCTCGCCGTGCCCCAGCCGGTGCACCGCCGCGGCGGGGGCCGAACGCGCCGCCAGCCGCGCGAACTCGTCACCGGGGGAGTGGAACTCGTGCGGCCGGACCGCGTCCAGACCGATCGGCCAGTACGTCCCGTAGTGCACCGGCACCGCCAGTGGCGCCCCCAGCCGGGCCAGCGCCTCGGCGGCCCGGCGCGCGTTCATGTGCCCGTCGCCCAGCTTCGGCCCCCAGCCGCCCACGGGCAGCAGCGCCGCGTCCACCGGGCCGACCGCCTCCGCCATGGAGTCGAACAGCCCCGTGTCACCGGCGAAGTACGTCCGGGAATCCCCCTCGACCACATAGCCCAGGGCGGGCGCCCGGTGCGGCCCGTACGGCAGCCGCCGACCGTCGTGCTCCGCGGGCACCGCGCGGACGGTCACATCCCCGGCCCGCACCCGCTCGCCCACGTCCACCTCCTCGATCCGCAGCCGCCCCGCCAGCCGCCGCAGCCCCGCCACCGAGGCGAGCGCGCCGCGCGGCACCACCACCCGGGTACCGGGCGCCAGCCGGGCCAGGGAGGGCAGATGCAGATGGTCGGCGTGCAGATGGGAGACCACCACCAGATCCACCCGCGCCGCCGACTCCGGCGGCGGCTGTCCGCGCCGCCTGCGCAGGTGGGCCAGCCGCCGGACGAACACCGGGTCGGTGAGCACCGTCACGCCGCGGTCGCGCACCGTCGTCGTGGCATGGCCCCACCACGTGATCTCCGCGGGCACCGGACCCTCCTTCCCTCCGCTCGCCCATTCCCCGTACCGATCCTCTCATCACACCTGCGCGCTTCAGGGAGCCTTCGCGAAGAGACCGGACGCGCCCCCGGCACCGGGAGGCGCTGTGGAAAAGTGGGACGTGCCGGACCGGGTGCGGCGGTTTCCGGCGCGGGGGGAGCATGGATGTCCCCGGCGCGGAGAACGCGGACGGCAGGGGCCGGCCGGGGCCGGTGCTGGACCGGTGCGGAACCGGTCCGGGCCCCGGAGGAGGAAAGGCGGACGGCGTGCGGATGGCGGCCTGGCGCAGGGCGGGCGGCGCGGTGCTGCGCGTCCTGGTGGTGTGGGCGGTGAGCACCCTCACCATGCTGGTGCTGGCCGGCGTGCTCCCCGACTTCCGGCTCCAGTCCGCCGACGGCGACAGCGCCACCAGCATCGGGGTCACCGCCGCCCTCGGGGCCGGCGCCTTCGGCCTGCTCAGCGCACTGGTGTGGCCCGTGCTGGTCAGAGCCCTGCTGCTGGTGCCCGCCCTGGTGCTGGGCCTGCTGGTGTTCTTCCTCAACGGCTCGCTGCTGTGGCTGGCACTCGCCCTCCTGCCCGACTACCGGGGCGAGGCCGACCCGCAGACCGCCGTGGTCGTCGCCGCCGCGATGTCCGCCGCCTCCTCGGCGGCCAACACCTTCCTGGCCGTCCGCGACGACCGGGCCTACCGGCGGCGCCTGGCCCGGCTCGCCGACCGCCGCTGGCGCCGCTCCGGGCGCCGCCGGATGCCCGCCACCCCCGGCACCGTCTTCCTCCAGCTCGACGGGATCGGCCACGACGTACTGCGCGACGCGGCCCGCGCCCCCGCCGGCGGCGAACCGCTGATGCCGAACATCGCCGCCATGCTCCGCGACACCCACCGCCTCGTCCCCTGGCACACCGACTGGTCCAGCCAGACCGGCGCCAGCCAGCTCGGCATCCTGCACGGCTCCAACGAGGACGTGCCCGCCTTCCGCTGGTACGAGAAGGAGACCGGCGAGGTGGTGATCAGCAACCGGCCCTCCAGCGCCGCCCGGCTCCAGCGCCGCGCCGCCGAGCACAGCGGCGAGCCCGGACTGCTCGCCCACGACGGCGCCAGCCGCGGCAACCTCTTCAGCGGCGGGGCCGCCCAGGTGGCCCTGGTGCTCTCCGTCTCCGCCCGGCGCGGCCGCCACAACCGGTCGCGCGCCGGGTACTTCGCGTACTTCTCCGACCCCGCCAACGCCACCCGCACGGCCGCCTCCTTCGTGGCCGAGGTCGTCCGCGAGCTCGTCCAGTCCACCCGGGCCAGGCTGCGCGGGGACAGCCCGCGGGTGCCGCGCGGCGGGCTCTACCCGTTCATCCGGGCCTTCGCCACCGTCGTCCAGCGGGACGTGGTGGTCGCCTCCGTCCTCGGCGACATCCTCAGCGGGCGCACCGCCGTCTACGCCGACCTCGTCGCCTACGACGAGGTGGCCCACCACTCCGGGCCGCGCGGCCGCGACACCCACCAGGTGCTGCGGCGCCTGGACCGGTCCGTCGGCCTGATCGCCAAGGTCGCCGCCCAGGCCCCCCGGCCCTACCGCCTGGTGCTCCTGTCCGACCACGGGCAGAGCCCCGGCGAGACCTTCGCCTCCCACTACGGGCTCACCCTGGAGGACCTGGTCCGCGCCGGATGCGGGCTGCCGGTCTCCCGGCGGGCCCGGCACACGGCCAGCGGCGCCGAGGCCCGCGCCGCCGCCCGCGCCGCCCTGCACCGGCCCGAGGACGGGCACGGTGCCGAACCCCACTGGCCCGCCCCCACCTCCGACCCGGTGGTGCTCGGCTCGGGCAACCTCGGGCTGATCTCCTTCCCCGGCATCCCCGGGCGGGCCACCCGCGAGGAGATCGACCGCCGCCACCCCGCCCTGCTGCGCACCCTCGCCAACCACCCCGGCATCGGCTTCCTGCTGGTGGACACCGAGTGCCACGGACCGGTGGTGCTCGGCCCCGGGGAGAGCGAACACCGCCTGGACACCGGCGAGATCACCGGCGAGGACCCCCTGAAGCCCTACGGCCCCCGCGCCGCCGCCCTGGTGCGGCGCACCGCGCGCTTCCCGCACGCCGCCGACATCATGGTCAACTCGGCCCTCGACCCGGCCACCGGCGCCGTCCACGCCTTCGAGGAGCAGATCGGCTCCCACGGCGGCCTGGGCGGCGAGCAGTCCCGGGCGTTCATCCTCTACCCGCGCCTGCTGTCCCCGCCGGACGCGGACGGCGAGCCGGTCGGCGCGGAGCAGGTCCACCGGGTGCTGCGCGGCTGGCTGGACGAGGCCCAGGCCGCCCAGGCGGTGACCGCGCCCTTCATCCCGGCCCGCGCGCCCCTGCGCTGACCGGGCCGGCCCGACCGCCCGGCCGTGCGGTCGAGTCCACCGGATCCAAAAAAGTGTGCCAAGCGTCTTGTATTACCTCAGCGGTAATCGACCCCCGCGCGGACCGGCGGCAGGGTGAGGACACCGGGTTCCGGCCGGCGCGCTCCGGCCGGAACCCGGCCTCCGGCCCGTGGCCCGTGCGTACGGCCGGAGCGTTCCGCACCGCGCCCACGGCGCACCAGCACCGCACCCGAGACCACGGAGGCCGATCCGCCATGTCCGCCACCTCGCCCGAGACCTTCCGCACCGCCCGGCCCGCCCGCCCCGCGCTGCCCCTGCTGCGGCGGCTCCTCGCCCTGGACGCGGTGGTCACCCTCACCAACGCCGCCGCCTACCTGGCCCTGTCCGGCTTCCTCGCACGGCTGCTGGGGGTGGACGCCGGCCTGCTGCTGGGCGCCGGAGCCTTCCTGCTGCTGTACGGCGCCGGGGTCGGCTTCCTGGCGAGCCGGCCCGTTCCGCCCGCGCCCTGGGTGCGTGCGGTGGTGGAGGGGAACCTGCTGTGGGCGCTGGCCGGCGCCGCCGTCCTCGCCGCCGGCGTGCTGGAGCCGTCCACCGCGGGGTGGGTGTGGATCCCGCTGCAGGCCGCGGTGGTCGCCGCCCTGGCGGCGGCCCAGCACCTGGCGCTCCGCGCGGTGCTCCGTACTCCCGGCCGGTCGTGATCGGCTCGGGACCGGCCGGCTAGCCGAGCAGCTTCGGCAGCAGGGCCGCCGTCTCGGGGTCGGCCGGGACGAAGGTCTCCATCGCCAGCTCGGAGACGGTCACGTCCACGGGAGTGTTGAAGGTGGTGATGGTGGAGAAGAACGACAGGACGTGCCCTTGGTGCTCGATCACCAGCGGCAGGGCGAAGGGGCTCGCGGCCTCCAGCCGTTCGCAGTCCTTCCCGGGCAGCGGGTGGGCGGCCACCTCCTCGTACAGCTCGCGCAGCGGCGCCGACCGCAGCAGTGCGAGCTGCCGCCGCATCTGTTCCAGCAGGTGTTCACGCCACTGGGGGAGGTTGCGGATGCGGGGGGCCAGGCCGTCGGGGTGGAGGGTCAGGCGCATGGCGTTCAGCGGGGGGCGCAGGAGGTGTTCCGCCACGCCCTCCAGCAGGGCGGCGATGCCGCGGTTGGCGGCCACCACCTCGTAGTGGCCGTCGACCACCAGGGCGGGGAAGGGGTCGTACGCCGTCAGCATCCGCTCCAGGCCATCGCGCAGGGCGGCCAGTGAGGGGTCGTCCACGGGGGTCTCGGGGTAGTGCGGGGCGTGTCCGGCGGCCAGCAGCAGCGCGTTGCGCTCGCGCACGGGGACGTCGAGGTGCTCGGCCAGCCGGAGCACCATCTCGGGGCTGGGACGGGTGCGCCCGGTCTCGACGAAGCTGATGTGCCTGGCGGAGGAGTCGGCGCGCAGGGCCAGTTCGAGCTGGCTGAGCCCGGCGCGCTCCCGCCAGTGCCGCAGCAGGGGCCCCGCCCCGTTCGCCGGTCTGCTCGTCCCCGTGCCCGTGTCGGCCGCAGCGGATCCCATGCCGCGACCCTAGGCTGGGAGGGTCGTCCACGGGAAGTGAGATTTCGTGTCATGGCGCCCCGACCGCTGACCCCGCAGGAGATCGATACCGCGCTGGCGGAGCTGCCCGGCTGGGAGTTCGCCGAGGACCGGCTGAGGAGGACGTACTCCTTCGCCGGGCACTTCCCGGCCGCGGTGATGGTGCTCCATGTCGCGCGGATCCAGGAGGAGATGAACCATCACGCGGATCTGCTGCTGGGCTATGACTCGGTGGGGGTGTCGGTGAACACCCACAGCGTGGGCGGGAAGGTGACGGAGCTGGACGTGGGTCTGGCGCGGCGGATCGAGGAGATCGCCCCCTCGCACGGCGCGCGCCCGTAGCCCCGCGTGTCGCGTGTACGGCGGAAGCCGCCGCCCGGCCGGGCGGCGGCTTCCGTTCGTGTCGCGGTGGCGGGTTACCGCTTGAGGGTGAGCCCGTAGGCGGAGAGGATCTCGTTGACCGGCTGGTAGTAGGTGGTGCCGCCGGAGGAGCAGTTGCCGGAGCCGCCGGAGGTGACACCCTGGGCCTGGTTGCCGGAGATGTAGGAGCCGCCGGAGTCGCCGGGCTCGGCGCACACGGTGGTCCGGGTCACGCCGGTGATGGTGCCCTCGGGGTAGGTGACACTGGTGTTGTGCTGCTGGATGGTGCCGCAGTGCCAGCCGGTGGTGGAGCCGGAGCGGCACACGGAGGCGCCGACGGTGGCCTGGGTGGAGCCGGCGACCTGGACGCTGCCGCTGGAGGTCTTCACGTACGGGGTGGCGGTCCAGTTGGAGTTGGTCGCGACCCAGGCGTAGTCGTTGCCGGGGAAGGACGAGCCCTGGAAGGTGCCCTGGGCGGCCTGGTTGTAGCCGGTGGTGGAGCTGCCGCTGGTGCCGCAGTGGCCGGCGGTGACGAAGCCCTGCTGGCTGCCCTTGGTGACGGGGAAGCCGATCGAGCAGCGGCCGGATCCGTTGATGTAGTAGGCCTCGCCGCCGCGCAGGTCGTACAGCGGACGGGGCCGCTCGGCGGACTTCACCACGCGCACCAGGCCGGTGTCGGCTCCGGCGGCCTCGGCGAAGGCGCGGGCCTTGGCGGTGTCGGAGGCGCGGACGACGACGGAGTTGGTCCTGACGTCGACGTACCACACCGGCGCGGCGGTGGTGGCGTTCTTCCGGGCGGCCCGGTCCAGCGCGGCCTTGGCGGACTTGAGCTCGTCCATGCCGTGCTCGACGACCTTGGCGCGGGCGCCCGCCTCGGTGATGGCGGAGGCCTTGGAGGCGTCGGTGGTGGCGACGGTGAGGGTGGAGGTGTCGCCGGCGGTCCAGGCGCCGGCGAAGCTGTCGGCGAGGTCCTCGGCGAGGGCGGGGGCGAGTTCGCCCGCGCGGTGCTCGTTCGCGACGCGCTCGCGGGCCTGCTCGGCGGTTATGCCGAAGTCGCGCTGCATGGCCTTCAGCGCGCCGGCGGGCATCTCCTCGGCGGCGCGGAGGGCGTCGGCGGTGAGGGTGGTCCCGGCAGCGGTCTTGGCGGGGGTGTCGGTGGGGGACGACGTGACCGCGCCGGCCAGGGAGGGCAGGGCGGTCAGGGCGAGTGCGGTGGCGGCCAGTGCCGCACCGGTCGCGATACCACGGCTGTGGCGCATTCGTTCTCCTCTGTTGTGGGGGGAAGAGGGTGGGGGTGAACGGCACGCCCGTGTTCCACGAGGGTGGCGTGCGCCTGTCAAGCTAGACGTTTCGCGGTGTGCAGGTGTCGCATATCGGACACCGAGGGGAAGCGGGCACGAGACCTTCACGGATGATCACAGGGGAGGCACCGGTTGGTGGCAGCGGTTTCACGGCTGCCGGGCTCATGGGCGCGGACCCTCAACCGCGGCTTCGCAACTGCGTTTCCGGGCCTGCGAGTTCACCGCGACCACAACGAAAAAGGCCCCCGCGCCGGAACCGGGCGCGGGGGCCCTCGCCGAGGAGTCAGCCGAAGGGGCACGGGCCCCCGGCTGACCGTCACACCGCTGTCCGCACCGCGGCCCCCGGCGTCCGCGGGGAGGGACGCCGGGGGCCGCGGTGCGGGGGAGAGGGGAGCCGGTGCCGCCTCAGCCCATCTCGTCGGGGTCGGGGCCCAGCCGGGTGCCGTTGTCCAGGGTGGACAGGCCCGTCATGTCGTCGTCGTCCAGGACGAAGGAGAACACGTCGATGTTCTCCTCGATCCGGGAGGGAGTGGCGGACTTGGGGATCACCACGTTCCCGGCCTGGAGGTGCCAGCGCAGCACCACCTGGGCGGGGGTGCGGCCGTGCTTGCGGGCGAGCTCGGCGATCACCGGGTCCTCCAGCAGCCCCTTGCCCTGGCCCAGCGGCGACCAGGCCTCGGTGGCGATGCCGTGCTCGGCGTGGAAGGCGCGGGACTCGGCCTGCGGGAAGTTGGGATGCAGCTCGATCTGGTTGACGGCGGGGACGATCTCGGTCTCCTCCATCAGCCGCCGCAGGTGGGTGGGCTTGAAGTTGGACACACCGATGGCCTTGGCCCGGCCGTCGGCGTGGATCTCCTCCAGCGCCTTCCACGTCTCGACGTACCGGTCCTGCTTCGGCGCGGGCCAGTGGATGAGGTAGAGGTCGACGTAGTCCAGGCCCAGACGTTCCAGCGAGGCGTCGAAGGCGCGCAGCGTGGTGTCGCGGCCCTGGTCGTTGTTCCAGACCTTGGTGGTCACGAAGAGCTCTTCGCGCGGCAGCCCGGACTCGGCGATGGCCTTCCCGGTGCCCTTCTCGTTCTGGTAGATCGCGGCCGTGTCGATGCTGCGGTAGCCCGAGGCGAGTGCGTGCCCGACGGTGGCGGTGGCCTCCTCGTCCGGCACCTGCCACACGCCGAAGCCGAGCTGCGGCATCCGGACGCCGTTGTTGAGGATGATGTTGGGAACGTTGCTCACGAGCGATCGGTCCTTGTCAGTCGGTTGGCGACACGTGTACCCGGGGTCCCAACGATCATGGCAGCGTTGTCATTCCCGCCTCGCCGCACCCCGTCGCACTCCGCCATACCCCTCTGCGCCCCCGCGCACCCCGCCGTACGACCCCGGACCCGGCCCCCCGTCCCACCTGGCCCCGCCCGCCCCGCTCAGGTCCGGTAGAGGGCGTCGATCTCGACCGAGTACGTCTTCTCCACGACCTTGCGCCGCAGCTTCAGCGAGGGGGTGAGCAGCCCCTCCTCCTCGGTGAACCGCGACCCCAGTATCCGGAAGGTGCGGATCGACTCGGCCTGGGAGACCTGCGTGTTGGCGGCCGCCACCGCCCGTCTGACCTCGGCCTCCAGCTCGGGGTCGCGCACCAGCTCGGCCGGGTCCAGGTGCGGCTTGTTGCGCATGGTCAGCCAGTGGTGCACGGCGTCCTCGTCGAGGGTGACCAGCGCGGCGACGTAGGGCCGGTCGTTGCCGACCACGACGCACTGCGCCACCAGCGGGTGCGCCCGTACCCGGTCCTCCAGCAGCGTCGGCGAGACGGTCTTGCCGCCGGAGGTCACCAGGACGTCCTTCTTCCGCCCGGTGAGCGTCAGATAGCCGTCCTCGTCCAGCGAGCCGAGGTCGCCGGTGGCGAACCAGCCGTTGTGCAGCACCTCGTTGGTGGCGCGGGCGTTGTTCAGGTAGCCGGCGAAGACCTGGCCGCCGCGCAGCCACACCTCGCCGTCCTCGGCGATGTGCACCGTGGTGCCGGGGATGGGGAGGCCGACGGTGCCGAAACGGGTCCGCTCGGGCGGATTGGCGGTGGCCGCGGCGGTGGTCTCCGTCAGTCCGTACCCCTCGAAGACGCGGATGCCGGCGCCGTCGTAGAACAACCCCAGGCGCCGCTCCATCGCCGAGCCGCCCGACATCGCGTGCCGGCAGCGGCCGCCGAGGGCGGCACGCAGCCGGGAGTAGACGGTCCTGTCGAAGAAGCCGTGCTGCATCCGCAGTGCCGGACCGGGGCCGCGCCCGGTCCCGAAGGCCTTCTCCTCCATCGCCTCGGCGTAGCGGACGGCGACGTCCACCGCCTTGTCGAACACCTCCAGCCTCCCCTCCGCCTCGGCCCTGCGCCGCGCGGCGTGGAAGATCCGCTCGAAGATGTAGGGCACGGCCAGCACGAAGGTGGGCCGGAAGGCCGCCAGGTCGGGCAGGAGGGCGGCGGCGGTCATGCTGGGCTGGTGGCCGAGCCTGACCCCGGCGCGCACCGCCCCGACCTCGATCATCCGCCCGAAGACGTGCGCGAGGGGGAGGAAGAGCAGGGTGGAGGCATGCTTGCCGTCCCCGTCGGGGAAGAGGGCCTCGTAGCGCCGGACGAGGTTGTCGCACTCGGCCATGAAGTTGCCGTGGGTCAGCACACAGCCCTTGGGGCGGCCGGTGGTGCCGGAGGTGTACAGGACGGTGGCGGGGGTGTCCGGGGTCAGCGCGAGCCGGTGGCGGTGCACCACGTCGGCGTGGAGGTGCGCCCCGGCGGCGGCCAGCGCCCCCTCGGCGCCCGCATCGAGCTGCCACAGCCGCTTCAGGCTCGGCAGCCGGTCGATGACCGAGCCGACGGTCATCGCGTGGTCCTCGTGCTCCACGACGGCGGCCGTCACCTCCGCGTCGTGCAGCATCCAGTGGACCTGCTCGGCCGAGGAGGTGGGGTAGACCGGCACCGGCTGGGCGCCGACGGACCACAGGGCGAAGTCGAACAGCGTCCACTCATAGCGGGTGCGCGACATGATCGCCACCCGGTCGCCGAAACGCACGCCCTCGGCGAGCAGCCCCTTGGCCAGCGCCAGCACCTGGTCGCGGAACTCCGCGGCGGTCACGTCCCGCCAGGTGCCGGAGGCGTCCTTGCGCGCCATCACCACCTGGTGAGGGTCGGCGTCGGCGCGGTCGAAGACGGCGTCGGCCAGACCTCCGATCTGAGGCTCCGTCGCCAGGGCCGGGACGGTGAACTCGCGCACGTGCCGCTCCTCGTCGCGCTGTGCCATGGGGGACTCACAGCGAGGTGACCGTATCGGATCCGAGACGCGCCCAGGAAGGGAGGTGATGCGGCCCGGCGGGGTGAATACGGTCACTTCGGGACGCCCGTACCGGGCCGTCACCGTTCATCCCGGTCCCCTCCACCGGATCTCCCGCGCGGATCCCCCTCTTGTGCGGTGGGACGTGGCCGCCGGGGCGCCGGCTCCCGGGCCTGCCCCACCCGCCTGCCCGTCCCGCGCGCCGCTTCCCGCCCCGGTCCCGCGCCCGCCCGTCCCGCCGCCGTCAGGCCCGCCGGACGCCGAGCGCGACGCGGTGCTCGCCGGCGTAGACGTTCATCGACGCCCCCCGCAGGAAGCCGACCAGGGTCAGCCCCGTCTCGGCGGCCAGATCGACGGCCAGGGAGGACGGGGCGGAGACGGCCGCCAGCACGGGCACCCCGGCCATCACCGCCTTCTGCGCCAGCTCGAACGAGGCGCGCCCCGACACCAGCAGCACCGCGCGCGACAGCGGCAGCTCCCCCCGGGTCAGGGCGCGCCCGACGAGCTTGTCGACGGCGTTGTGGCGCCCGACGTCCTCGCGCAGGTCCAGCAGCTCCCCCTCCGGGGAGAACAGGGCGGCCGCGTGCAGGCCGCCGGTGCGGTCGAACACCCGCTGGGCCGCGCGCAGCCGGCCGGGCAGCGCGGCCAGCACCTCCGGCTCCAGCGGGGGGAGATCCCCCGTGATGGGCCAGCGGGCGGTGGTGCGCACCGCGTCCAGGCCGGCCTTGCCGCACAGCCCGCACGAGGAGGTGGTGTAGACGTTGCGCTCCAGGGTGATGTCGGGAACGGTCACCCCGGGGGCCAGGCGCACGTCGACGACGTTGTAGCTGTTGCGGGTGGTGCCGTCGGCCTGCTCGGTGGCGCCGGCGCAGTAGACGATGTTCGCCAGCTCCTCCGGGCCGCCCAGTACCCCCTCGCTGACCAGGAAACCGGCGGCCAGGGCGAAGTCGTCGCCGGGCGTGCGCATGGTGACCGCCAGCGGCCTGCCGTTCAGGCGGATCTCCAGCGGCTCCTCGGCCACCAGGGTGTCCGGGCGCTCGCTCACCGCACCGTCGCGCAGACGGACGACGCGGCGGCGTTCGGTGACTCGGCCCATGGAAGATCAGTCCCGTCTCGAAGTGGTGCTGTACGGCCGCGGCTCCTCGGGCCGGGCCCGAGGTCCCATTGTGCGCCGCCGACGGTCCCCCGGGCGCCGGGAGGCTCAGCCGGTGAGGCGTCCGGCGAGCCGGCGGGTCGCCGGCGCCGGGACCGTCCCCAGGAGGTCGTGGAGCAGTTCCTGCAACTGCCGGTAGCTGCGGACCGCCTCGGCCCTGCGCCCCTGGCGGTCGAGGGCGTGCAGCAGGACGCGCCAGGCCCGCTCGCGCAGCTCGTCCACGGCAATGACCTGGCGGGCCCGTTCCTCGGCCTCCTCGGCACGGTCCGTGGCCAGCAGCGCGCTCCCGTGCTCCTCCAGCGCCCACAGCCACCGTCCGGTGAGCCGTTCCCGCTCGCGGTGGGCCCACTCCTGGTGCCAGTCGGGCAGGAAGGGGCCGCGGTAACAGGCGACCGCCTGCTCGCAGGACTGCCAGCGCGGCGCCCCCTCCTGCCGGCGGGCGCGGTCGACCCAGTGCTCGAATCGCTGTACGTCACTGGTGACCCGTACCCCGGGCGAGAGGCCGTAGCGCCCGGCGCGGTGGGTGATGTAGTCGGCCCTGGGGTGCCAGGCCGGGCGCAGCGCCGAGCGCAGGAGCCGTATCGTGGTGCGCAGCCGGGCCTCGGTCCTGGCCGGGTCCTCGCCGGGCCACAGGAGCTCGATGAGTTCGTCGCGGGTGGCACCGCCGGTGTGCGCGAGGCGGAAGAGGATGAGCTGCGCGTGCAGAGAACTCCAGCGTTCGGGGAGTACGAGCACCCCGGACAGGCGCACTTCTGAACCGCCCAGGCAGCGCAGGCCGATCTCGGGCAGGGGCTGGTGCCCGGCGTCGGAGATCGCCTCGGCGGCCATGCCGCGGATCCTTGCGGTGGGGTCCCGGTGGCCGGCGAGCAGCTCGTACGCCCACGCCTCCCGCTGTCTGCCGAGCGCCCTGACCGCCCATTCGCGGACCCGCTCGTCGGGTGAGGCGAGCAGATCCGCGGCCAGGGGAGCGAACGCCTGGGCCCAGGCCGTTCCCAGCGGGTCCGGGAGCGGCAGGGTGGCGGCCCCGTGCTCGATCGCGGCGGGCAGCAGCCCCCCGAGCCGTTCGGTGATGGAAGCGGTCAGCCCCGGATAGTGGCACATCTGGGTGAGTAGGTGGCCGACGTGTTCGCACAGCGCGCCCCGGTCGCCCTCGGCGTGGGCGAGGGCGGCGGCCGCCAGCCTCCACCGCAGCTGCTGGTGCGGGTCGCCGTAGCGTTCGAGGAGGACGCCGGCCTCCTCCAGAGCCGCCCTCGCGTTCGCCGGGTCGGCGAGCCCCGCGTAGGCGACGAGATGGACCGCCAGCGTCCACAGGTCCTGCTGCATCCGTGCCACGTCCACCGCCGAGCGCGCGGTGCGGGCCGCGCTCAGCAGGCTGCGGGAGGCCTCCACTTCCGCCTGGGCCATCAGCACGTCGGCGCCCAGAAGCGAGGAGCATCCGGAGTCCAGCTCCCGCAGGGAGCGCCGGCAGGCGTCGTGCGCGGCCTCCGTGTCGCCCTGGTGGAGCAGGGCGACGGCACGGTTGTACTGGGCGAAGCCGACGATGTGGGAGACGGGCGGACTGCCACTGTGGCGCAGCGCCCACTGGGCGTGGTCCAGGGCCTCGGCGTGCTGCCCGCTCCAGTTGAGCACGAAGGCCAGGCAGTTGTGCGTACGGGCCAGGCCCAGGCGCAGGCCGTGCTGCCGGGCGATGTCGACCGCCTCGCGCAGCAGCGCCCCGGCGTTGTCGAAGTCCCCCCGCCGCAGGGCGACGAGAAGGGCGGTGTTGGCCAGCACGTGCCGCTGTCCTTCGGCGTCCGCTCGGAGCTGGAACACGCGCAGCTGCCTTCGCAACAGCCCCTCGGCCTCGTCCAGCCGCCCCTGCCCGCTGTGGACCAGCGCCAGCCCCTCCCGTA
Organism: Streptomyces sp. SS8; assembly: GCF_054072955.1. Lineage (NCBI taxonomy): Bacteria > Bacillati > Actinomycetota > Actinomycetes > Kitasatosporales > Streptomycetaceae > Streptomyces > Streptomyces sp. SS8. Next base: position 131,971 of record NZ_JBSVCZ010000008.1, on the reverse strand, counting down.
ACTCGTCCCAGTCGCGGTGCTCCTCGTCGGTGTCCGCGAGCAGCCGCCGGGCGGCCTCGAGAAGCCGCCCGGCGCCGGGGATGTCCCCGCGGTACCAGCTCAGGACGCCCTGCGCGGTCAGCACCCGGGCGCGTTCGTTCGGGTGGCCGGCGCGCTCGGCGAGCCGGTGCGCCCGCTCGTAGCAGAGCGCCGCCCGCTGCCATTGCGCCAACTCGGTCCAGGCCTCCCCGGTGCGCAGCGCCAGTTCGATGTCGTCCGCGCTGAGATGCGACGGGATCCGCTCCACCAGCCCGACGAAGGTGTGCGCCTCGCCGCGGTCGCACAGCGGCTTGGCGAGGTTCTTCAGCAGGGCGACGGCTTCGGGGAAGTCGCCACTGTCGATCGCGTGCCTGCACCGGGTCGTCTCACGCACGACCAACGGAGTCTCCTCGTAGCCGATCACGGCGCGTCGCTCCCCTCTCCGACACGGCTGTGACGGGGGACTGCCCCCAGGTCACGGGTCGGACGCGTGGTTTCACTCTCGTTTCATCGCCGGGCGCCACGCTCTGAGCGTAGATGTCGTGCCCGCGCCATGCGTAGAGGGCGAATCCGCGCATGCCCGGGCCGCGGCCGGTTCCCCGACGAAAGCGAGCCGTCACCGTGACAGATCTCCCACCGTCGCCGTTACCGTCACCGCCGACCGGGCCGGACGCGCCGTGACCGCGACGAGCGCCCGCGCCCGAGGGCCGCGGCTCCGCCGCGTCCTCGGTGTCCTCGGACTGCTGCTCACCCTCGCGGCCACCACGACCGCGCCCGCCTCCCCGGCCCCCGCACCCCCGCCGCGGCCCGAGCCGGGACCGGCCACCTCACCCGGCCCCCAGCGCACACCGGCCCAGGCCCACCACTGGCTGGAACTCAGCGGCAACACCGCGGGCGACCAGTGGCGCGGCACCCAGCACATCGCCTTCACCAACACCGGGGGCACGCCCCTGGACCGGATCTGGCTGCGCCTGTGGAGCAACGGCATCCACGGCTGCGCGGCGACCGACCCGATACGGGTCACCGGGGTGACCGGAGGGACGCCCGGCCCCCTCGCCCAGGACTGCACGGCCCTGCCCGTGGACCTGCCCGCCCCGCTGGCCCCCGGCGACGCCACGGAGATCTCCTTCCACCTCGCCATCGACGTGCCCTACCAGCACCAGCGGTTCGGCAGGGTCGGCGACTTCTCCTACCTGGGCAACGCCGTACCCGTCCTGGCCGTGAGGGACGCCGGCGGCTGGCACCTGCCGCCGTACGTTCCCGAGGGCGGCAGCTTCGGGGAGAGCTTCTTCTCCCTGACCGCGGACTTCACCGTCACCCTCGACCACCCCAGCGCCCTCGCCGTCCCGGCCACCGGAACCGTCCAGAGCACCCAGAGCGCCGACGGCCGCACCGTCACCCGGATCCACGCGCCCCGGGTCAGAGACTTCGCCTTCGCCGCCGGACCGTTCCGCGAGGTCACCGCGGTCACCCGCACCGGGGTCACGGTGCGCGGCTGGGCCACGCCCGACGTCACCTCGGCGCAGGCGCGGTCGGTGACCGCGACGGTGGGCGGCGCCGTCGACTTCTTCTCCGACAGCTACGGCGCCTACGCCCACGGAGAACTGGACGCCGTCATCAGCGGCGCGTTCACCCCGCAGGGCGGCGGCATGGAGTACCCGGGATTCGTCCTCACCGAACCCACCGGATCCGTCGCCGCCCACGAGACGGCCCACCAGTGGTGGTACGGCATGGCCGGAAACGACCAGTACCACCATCCCTGGCTCGACGAGTCGGTGGCCCAGTTCGCCACCGACCTGTACCTGAACCGCCGGCGCGACTGCAGCCCGGTGAGCGGCTGGCCGTCGGCCTCCGCCCGGGTCGACGCCGGCATGGACTACTTCGCCGGTAATTACGCCGAATACGTCCCCACCGTCTACCACCAGGGCGTGTGCATGCTCCACGACGTGCGCGCCACCGTCGGCGCCGAGGGACTGCGCCTGGCGCTGAGCGACCTGATGGCCCGCAACCGGTACGGCGTGGTCGAGCCCGCCGAGTTCCGGCAGACGGTGCAGGAGCACAGCCGCACCGACCTGGACCCGCTGTGGCAGCGCTGGCGCAGCGACCGCGGCTGACCGCGACCGAACCGCCCGGGACGACCCGGGAGAACCCCGAAGGCACGACGAGAGGAGACCAGATGACATCTGACCGCGGACACCGCGCACACCGCAAAGGGCGCTTCGCGCCCTTGTGGACCAGACTCGGCTGGGCGGCCGTCATGGCCCTGCTGGCCGCACTGCTCGCCCCGGCGGCGCAGGCGTCCCATTACCACACCGGTTCCACCCAGAGCCATCTGCACAACATGCACTACAACACCGTGAACTCCGGCGGACCCGGCACGTACGACGAGCAGTACTGCGGCCAGGTGCACTCCAGTTCCTACCTGACGCACAGCCAGGCCACGAACTTCCTGCAGAACACCCTCACCGGCCAGGGCGACCGCGACTGGGACGGCACCGGCGACTACCGGATCGACATGTGGCTGGCCCCCAACCCCTGCACCTCCTACCCCTCGGCCGAGCGGGCCGGCATCGAGATGGAGTACCACTACGCAGCCGACTGGAGCAGCGTGTGCGGCGGCAGCTACGGCTACTACAACTGCGCCGTGGACCAGAACCCCGTCTACAACTCCGCCTACGGACACACCGACTACCGCTGGAACGTCATCTACCTGGTCGACAGCTCCGGCGGTCAGCTCGACAACCGCGGACGCGCCTTCATCAACCACGAGACCGGGCACTCCTGGGGCCTGCTCGACCCGCGCTGGGACGGTGACTGCCACACCCCGAGCATCATGCACGGCAGCTACACCTACGGCTGCACGAACTGGCAGAACTGGTGGCCCAGCAGCTACGACTACAACTCCGTCGTCACCGTGATGAACGGCGTCTGACCTCCGGCCGAGCGGAAGTGGGATTCGACATGCTTCGACGACTGCGCGACAGCAGGACGAACAGCGAGAGCGGTGACAGGGGGAACAGCCGGAGGAACACCAGGAGCAACAGCCGGAGGAAGGCGGCCCTCCACCTGGCGGCCATGGCCGGGGTGCTCGCACTGGCGGGCGGCTTCGTCGCCCAGAGCGCCTCACCCGCCCACGCCGAGCTGACCCTGGAAGGCGGACTGCTGGTCAGCACCCGCGAGGACTTCCGGCTCTGCGTGAGCACCACCGGAGAGCTCGACAACCCCCGGCAGGCCCGCGCCGAACTGGTCTCCGGACTCGCACAGGTGCAGAAACACCCCGACTGGGAGGCGGCGTTCGGCGCACCGCCGGCGCGGGCCGCCGTCGCCGCCGCCGACACCTGCCCTTCGGTACGGCTGCCGGAGAGCGTCGAGCGCACCACGATCGTGGGCCCCGGCGTCACCGAGGACCCCACCCCGTACCGCACATGGGTGCACATCCTCGACGAGCGGACCGCCGACCGCGTACTGGGCGCCGGGGTCCAGGCCGCCACCGCCCCTGCGGAGATCATGTTCGACGCGGACCGGCGTGGTGCGACCGTGTCCACCGCCGTCCTCGTCCGTGCCGGGCACCTGGACGACCAGACGTTCCGCAGGGGCCTGCTCACCGAGGGGATCGGTCTGCTCCCGACGGTGAAGGCCCCCGACCTCTCGGCGTCCGTCCACTCCGTCAAGGGCGCCTCCGAGGCGGACAAGGGCGGTGAGAGGTGAGCCGGCTCCCCGTCCCGCGCCGACTGCTGACCGCGGTGGCGGTGGTGGCACTGACCCTGTTCGGCGCGTTCGCCTCCACGGCCGCCGCCACTCCCCGCGGCGGGCAGGACGCGCCCGCCAGCGTCGGCGCTCCGGCCGACTCCGCAGGCCCGGCCGCCCGGGAGGTGGGCGCCACCGCCACGACCCGCTCGATCAGCTGCGCCGGGGCGGGGCGCGCGGCGGGGTGGCGGGGCAACCAGCTGGTGCTCGCCGTGGCGATCGCCCTGGCCGAGTCCGGCTGCACCCCGGGAGCCACGGGATACAACGGCCCGACCACCGGCTGCCCCTACGGATCGGCGGACCGGGGCGCGTGGCAGATCAACGACTGCTACCACTCCGACGTCTCCGACGCGTGCGCCTACGACTTGCAGTGCAACGCCGACGCGGCCTACCGGATCTACGGCTGGAGCGGCGGCTTCACTCCGTGGACCACCTACAACACCGGCGCCTACCAGGCGTACTGGAGCGAGGCCGAGGCCGGCGTCAACGCCCCGTCCGGCAACAACACCTACACGGTGCGCACCGGCGACGGCACCGGCTACGTCAACCTGCGCTCCGGCCCGGGGACCGGTTACTCCGCCGTCGGCCGGGTCCAGGACGCCGACACCGTCCGGATCAGCTGCTACTCCCTCGGCACCACCCACGTGGGTCCCTGGGGCAGCTCGAACCTGTGGAACAGGCTCACCAGCGGTTCCTGGATCAGTGACGCGTTCGTCTACACGGGCTCCGCCGACCCCGTGGTCCCGCGCTGCTGACCTTCCACCGCCCGGACACCACCGGCCCGGAGGCGGGCCGGTGGTGTCCGGGCGTACGCGGTTTCTCACCTGCGGTGAGAGCCCGCGCGATCTCCCCGCACCCCGCCGGACCACGGCTTATGCATGTGAGAGGCACCGCGAAAACTTGGTATGGTGTTCCCCGTCGCCGCGGCCGGAAGGCCGCGGGTCGCACACCGGTCCGGGTGGCGGAATGGCAGACGCGCTAGCTTGAGGTGCTAGTGCCCTTTATCGGGCGTGGGGGTTCAAGTCCCCCCTCGGACACCAGTGGAAGCCCCAGTCGATCTGGGGCTTTTCTGTTCTTCCGGCTGTGGCGTGACCAGCTCCTTCGCTCCTCTTCGTGTACCTCCCTCGTGGTGTCCTCGCCCCGGTGCTTGGCAAGCCGCCCGTCCATGAGCTGTCCCATGGCCATGTCGGAGCGGAACGTGAGGGCGCCTGCCTCATGGTCGCGTGCCACTTCGGTGAGAGCACTTGGGAAGGACGCACAGGGGCGCGGAAGCCGGACGCCAGCCCCCGGCAGCCCGGCAGCGGGAAGCCCGCCGGGCTCCGGGATCAGTTCGTCACGTCAGGGGGCAGCGTGGAATTCTTCGGCTACCGCGTCCATCAGGAGTTCATCGCAGGGCCGACCGCGCCAGTAGCCGGACTGCCGCAGGCGCCCGGCGGGTTTGAACCCGGCCTTCTCATAGGCGGTGAGCCCCGCCGCATTCGGCTCCAGCACCTTCAGCCAGACCATCCGCAGGGCGGCGTACTCGAACGCCCACCGCAGCGTCAGGGCCGTTGCCTCTGTGGCCAGCCCTTGGCCCCGGGCTTCCGGTGCGAGCAGGATGACGTACTCGGCGGTCCGTACGGCTGAGTCGATCTGGAGCGTTGTGAGACCGACCGGAGTGCGCTCCTCGGTGGTGATCACCTCGAACTGGGGGAAGTCCCGGTTCCGTCCGGCCGCTTCCCACTCGCCGGCACGGACCTCCCAGGATTGAGGGACCTGCGTCCCGAAGCCCAGGATCGTGCCGGGGTCGTTCTCCCAGCGGTGGTAGTCGGGCAGGTGGTCGCGGTCCGGCATGGCCAAGCTGACGCGCTTGCCCGGGAGCAGGATGTACGGGTCGGTCATCGATACCTCTTCGACGTTGGTTCTGTTCCGTTGATGGGGGAGTAGTCACCGGTCTGGTCCGGTTCTTCGACAGGCCGGCCGTGAACGTCACAGATCCACGCGTGCATGCGTATCGGATCGGTGGCGACGCCGTGTCGCCAGGCTCCTCCACGGCCGCCGATCGCCAGCAGGAGCGCGGCTGCCGTGGACTCTTCCAGGCATGCGACACGGGCGGGGAACAGGCGCGCGGCCCAGCGGACCGACCGGACTGCCAGACCGGCGTGTGAATGGTTCCGGGTTCGGTAGGGACTCAACCCTTTGAGAGGGGCGAGCCATGGCATGTCCTTTCTCGTACTCGCTTGAGGTGCGCCATCGTGCGGCGCGCATGGTCGCCGAGATGCGGACCGATTACGACATCGAGTGGGCCGCGATGAAATTGGTCGCCACGAAGCTCGGGATCGGCACGACCGAGGTGATCAAACCGCAGCGGCTCCGGAGACCCATCTCCCAGGCCGAGCCGGCCACCGCCGAATGGAGCGACTGGTACAACCGCACCCGGCTCCACGGTTAGATAGGGCACACATCCCGCTCATCGAATACGAAGCCAATCACTACCTGAGCACCACGAAACCCAGGCAACAGTCACCATCTGAGATCTCTACCGACCCGGAAGGGGGCAGGCGTCGGTAACCGGAGTCAGAAGGCCCGCAGTCTCTCGATGTGTCGTCTCTGTCGTTTGTCATCCTGTTTGATATGCACACTGATGAGCACTCTTTGGCCGTCCGGCTTATAGTAGATGCGGCCAAGCCGATCTCTTCCCGCGATACCCGTCGCCAGTTTCGTCACCTCATACCAGCCACGCATTCCCTCGAGATCCTTCCCGATGAGGCGCCCAGAGTCAATCTCGGCAAGTGCTCTCATCGTGGATGCTGGCGATTCGAGGTTGGCGATCACATCGACCGCATCGAGAACGAACTCGAGGCGGCTGAACACCTGAGGCAGGAACTCAATGACACCCCCGCGCCGAGGTCGTTGCGCGGTCGCGACACGAAATCGCTCAGTCTCCAGCGCCTCAAGCTCCGACAATCTCCCAAGGAGTGCTTCTACCTGCGCCGCCAAGTCGTCAGCGCGTGCTCCGCTTTCTGCGGCCTCCGAGTCGGCCACTCGCACACGCTCCAGCAATGAGGAGTTCTCGGCAAGAGCGAGTTCTTGAAGTTCCTCGGCGTCAGCGAGACTTTTCACCAGTTCTGCCGTGTCAGCCATGCCTCCCAGACCTTGTTGGAGCACGGCGAGTTGCTTTTGCAGATCTGAATGATGTCCTTCTGCGAGGGCAAGGGATTCTCGGTATCGATGCTCGCTCGCTTCGGCGTTCGCAAGATCGTGACGGAGTCTCGCGAGCTCGCGTTCAGCCGCCTCGCCCTTGCGCGTCGCGACGTACAGCTGGTTGAGCAGCTCCTCGATCCGAGCCTCGGCATCAGCGAGTCGAGCGGTAGTCGGATCCGTGACTGGAGCAGCCGGAGCGAGGGGCGACGGCGGTGAGATGACAGCCCCGACGAGAGCAAGAGCTTCGGCTTGGCTGCCCTTGAACCGAAGACGCGCGAACCAGTCGTAGAAGTTGCCATCATCTGCTGGACGATGGCTGACGTCCCAGCGCTGAATGCTGAGATTCGCGTCCTCGAACGCTGACACCAAGCTGCTGGCAACGCGCTCCGACGCGTTGAAGACGACGTAATGCCCATACTGGTTGGTTTCGAGGTGCCACTCGATGTCGAAGCCGCTGGCTTTCTCCAGCGGTTCACCGGTAATGGGAGCGTACGGGACCTCCGTTCCGGCGAACAGAAAACGATCGCAGTCTGCGAGTTCCCAGCTCGATCCGTCCAAGTCGATGAGATCGCCCTGGCGGAGTGGGTAGACGGAGCCCGCATATGCGACGCCCGCATACCCATCGGGAGTAAGACGAATCGGACGGCGGACTCCAGACTCGACTTCCGTTCCGTGGTCCAGCACTCGCACGAATGCCTTGGCGCTCGCCATGTCACGCCGTTCCGCATCGGCACTCCGGGTGCCCCCACTGACGCTTGCAGATGGCGCACGGCTTGTAGTACAGGTGTTCCCGCAACTGGTCCTCTGTCGCTCCGTCGCGCACGTGCCGGGTGAAGGCCCTTGAATTGTGCAGATACAGCACGTCGCCGGGAACGGTCGCCTGGTCCTTGTCCCTCGCCACATTGGCACGGACGACCAGTCCCGCCTGTGGCGCGACCATGGACTCCTCAGGTGCTTTTGGGTCCGCGGTTGCACCTCCGGGCTTAGCCGAAGTCGGGAGGCCAAGACCGAACTCCAGATCGTAGTATGACGCCGTGACTTGATCGTGCTTCTGGCTTGATGACGCCTCGACCCACAACACCAAGTCGTCGTCGAGAACGACCTTCAGCTCGAGGCGCTCGTGCAGTGGCGGCGCGGTCTCGTCGACGCTGAGTGTGATCATTCCCAGCGATGTTCGCCGCTCGCTCGCCTGCGGATGTGATGACAACGCGGTCGGAGTGGCGATCGGAAATTTCGCCTTCCCGTCCGTCGGATCAGCGCAGTATAGGTGAAGGGTTTCGTGTTTGATCTCTCCACCGAGAGGCATTTCAGTTCCCGCAGCGAGGAGCGGCATCAACGACCCACGGGCAAGCTCGAGTTCGATGGGCTTTGCCAGTCGGAGCCTCTGCCTGTCATGCGCAATCCACGCAGATCCTTGTGAGATCAACGTGGCACTGTTCGTCGGCACCTCAACTCGGTCCGGTCCAAACAACTCGTGCAGTCGGCTCCGAATCGCGGGCATGGCCGCCATGCCACCGACCACTACGACCAGCGAGACCTGGCCGGGCGCCATCGAAAGGCTGCCGAGCAGCGACTCGATCTCATCAATGCCCGCCGTCACGAGCGGCCGCGTGATCTCCTCCAGCTCCTGACGCGTGAGCTGATATTGCAACGTGGCACCTGATCGGAAGTAACTTGGCCGGTAGAACGTCACGTCAACGCGGTCAGCAGAGAGCTCGATCTTGTTACGCTCCGCGTCCTGGAGAAGCCGGAGTTCAGCCTCAGGGATTGCAAGGTCGTCCTCAGCGGCATTTTCACGAGCCCGAACGCGCTTCACGACCTCATCGCGAATTACCTTGTCGAACTCGTCTCCGCCGACCTGGGCCGAGCCACCGTTACGAAGTTGTCGAACCTGTCCTTCGTCGACTCGGCAGAGAGTCAGGTCCAGCGTTCCGCCGCCCCAGTCGACAACCAGGACGTTTCGTCGTGCAAGCCGCCGCACCATCTCTTCCGGGTCGTCTGCTCCCCGGATGAACCCGTACAGGGCGGCGAGCGGCTCGTGGACGAACTGCGCTACACGCATCCCGGCCCCGGCGAACGCCTCCCGCAGTGCCGCGCGTCGGTATCCATCCATGGTCACGGGGATCGTGACCACAGCGTTGTCGAGGTCGCCGAGCACGTTCCGCTGTGGACTGCGCAGGGACTCCGATCGGACGTGCCGCACGACGTCCGCGACGATGTCCACGGGGCTCCGTTCGACGCCTCCGACGGCGATTGCCTCCTCGCCGAGAAGGAACTTCGGCGATTTCACCGTGTTGCCGTGCACCCCAATGCCCGCGGCACCCAACGCGTCCTTGGCTTCGCGGCCGACGACTACCTGCTCGCCTTCGTACCGGACGATCGAGGGATGTGGTCGGCCAGTCTCGACGTCCATCACGTCGATCACGCGGTCGCCAACTACCACCGAAACCAGGCTGTTAGTCGTTCCGAAGTCAAACCCGACGATCACGCGAAGCCTCCAGACGCGTCCTTCAACTGCTCGACCTCACGCGTGAGGGCAAGTAGGGAACGGTCGAGGAACTCCTCCGCGACGTTGGGCGCACCGTTCCGGAGCGCGTGCAGACCATCGGTGAGTAGATCGATCTCACCCCCGAGGCGCCGGATGATGCGCGTTCGCAGCGTTTCGTAGTCGTCCGTCAGATGACTCTTGTCGACCATTCTGCTATCGCGCTCGGCCGCGAGCTCCTTCTGTAGTCGCACCACGTTGGCAGAGAACGCGTCGGCGCGAGCCAGTGCGGACCGCTCACGTTCCTCGATGGCTGAAATCTCATGGTGGAGCCGGGTCTCGCGATTCCGCGCGGCACTAGCCTCATGCTCGAGTTTTGTGACTTGCTGTTCCAAACGGGCGATCCGGGCCAGGTAGTTCTCGCCCACGATCCCGAGTACGTCGAGATCGCTGCTTGCCCCGATCTCGCTGACGGCTCGCTCTAGCCCTGCTGCCTTTGGGGCCTCGTGCTTCCAGACAGAGTCGTACGACGCATCGATGAACTGATCCAGGGTCCACTCGTGTTGGAGCGCGCGGAGGAGTCCATAGCAAGCAATCGCGTTCTTGGCGAGGCGCTTACGGTCTGCGGCCTTGAGCTGCTTTGGGGTCAGTCCAAGCTCGTCGGAACCGATCCGCCATGCCTGATCACGCAGGTGTTCAGCCGGGAGCTGTGGATCCTTGCGGGGATCAACCAACTGGTCCATCCAGACCCGGAACACCGGGCTGTTGCCCATTGCGACTACTGCGAGCTCAACGAGCCGGTTCAACGCCTGAGCGAGATCACCATCCTCGGCACGCTTGAGCGGGACCCCCTGGCGCGCCGCGTACTGAAGCAGCTTGAAAGGAGTCGACAATATTGGGTCTGTCGACGCGAGAGAACTGATTAGAGCCTTCTGTGACGCGAATCCCTCATCGGTAATCGGTAGCTTCTTGAGGTCCTCCTTCGAGAACTCAAGCAGTCGAGCGTTCGACTTGTAGGCGAAATCCAGCAACTCCTCGAACGATGTAATGATCGGCTTTGGTTTCGTCTTGGACTTGGCCCGTTGCGGCCGCTCCTCCGTAACGGACGCCGCCGGCGCATCGTCAACAGGCGCGGTCGAGGCGATGCTATCGCCGGTAGCGGTAGCCGACGCAGGGACGCTCGGCCCAGACTCCGCGCCGGGTTCCGGAATGGTTTCGTTGCTCAACGTCCTACCTCTTGCAATCGGGTCCGAAATCCTGCGTACCAGGCGCCAGTCTCCTTGGAGTGCCTGAGCGCCTCGCCATGTCGTGATGCACCATCGATTTCTCCCACAGCGAGCAGCGCCTCAGCCGCGATGAGACGAACCTTGAATTGGTCCTGGGGCCGAAGCTCGCCCAGCGAGGGCAGCAGCTGGGTAACCACTGGTGACTGAGTCCCGTCCAAAGCGGCTGCACCGACGTCCAGGAGGTCCTCGGTAACGGAGTCGCTCAAGGCCTGATCGAAGCTTCCATGCGACCGGTCGGCCAGGCTTGTTGTGGTGAATGAGCCGCCTGTGAGGATGGATCGGAACCGCGCCGCGACATCGGAGACGCGGTGGCTGTTGGTCTTGCGCACCGCAAGTGCGAACTGGTTGTAGTGAAACGCGACCAAACCGCAGATCGCCTCCGCTGCGGGCCGGTCGAAGGCCGAAAGAAAAGAGACGGCGCTGTTGTAACGCTGCTCGTAGAGTGGCGCACCCGACGCATCTACCTGGCCGGGGTCCTCGACCTCCTCACGTGCAAGCACGCCGTACAGGTATGTCGCCAAACCTTCTCGGTAACGGCGGGCCGTCGCCCCGCGTCCGGCACGCATGATGAAGGCGTCGATTGCGTTGCGGCTCAACTCGCGACTGGAGATGAGCTTCTCCAAAGCCTGGTCAACGAGACAGAGGTCGTCTTCTTCTGCAAGGCAGAAATCGAACTCAAACGTCCGCTCCAGCGGGCCATTGGAAACAGTCACCGTCTGGACGCCAACCTTCACCGACGCAAGGAAGCCAGCGGCCTCAGACGGTGAGGTTTTGCGGCCGTTGACGGCGATGGATTCGACATCCGAGGTCACCCAATCGGCGGAGACGCTGGGGCTCGTGACCATCAAGCGGGTGCGCCCGCACTCTCGCCCCTTGAAGAGGAGGGTTGGCCGCTTAGTCGCATGACCGTCGAAGCGGTGTGCTCGGCGGGCACGTTCGGACGAAAAGACGAGCCCACACTCAGCGCAGGGAAACTCTGGGGGCTTTGGCGGGGGCGGTGGTCCGACCGATCCAAATCCAGTCGGTTCATGGAACTCCATGTAGCCGGTGTGCCAGAACCCCACGAACCCCTCCCGTTGCTTCCTGATCCGCACCCCTTGTACCTTCGGAAGGCTAGTCGGAAAACAGGGACTTTGCGAGGTCGCGGGTTGAGTGAGACTGACCCGTGATGTGTTGTCATGTCACGTTCGTGTGGACCCAAGTGCCGATTCAAGCGCAGCTTCAGTGGTCATGCCGAAAGCTGTTAAGGCAATTGATGATTTGAGGAGGTAAGTTATCTTTCTGGTATTCTGTCCAAAAATTTCGCGAACGTCACACAGTGCAGGCCCCCGCAGCCTCGCGTGGCTGAGGGGGTCTCGCGTTACAGGCACGCCGGGTGCGCCGGGGCCCTGCCAGCTGGGGAGGGGCGGCAGGGCCCCGGCGGCCTGTCGGGTGTCAGGCGTCCCGCTGCGGGGAGGTCGGCCCGACGAACTCCGCCCAGGCCTCGCGCGACACCGTGAGGACCGGCCCGGCAGCGGCCTTGGAGTCCCGGATGTGCACGGCGGCCGTGCCGGCCGCGACCTCCACGCACTGACCGCCCTCGGTCCCGCTGTAGCTGCTCTTGAACCAGACGAGGCCGGAGGCGACGGTCGAGGACTCAGTGTTGGTCATAGTGATCCCAGCACCCCTTCGATGAACTCCAGCGACTCTCGCGGACTGAGAGCCTGTGAGCGGATGATCCCATAGCGCGCGTGTGCGAGAACCGCCTGTTCCGGGTCAGTCTGAAGAGAGCCGATTCCCTGCGCCTCGGCGTACAGGAACTTCTTGCCGTCCTTGCGTGTGACGACCGTGAACGGTCCGTTCACGCCCGCGTTGTCCTCGCAGCCGAGTGGCATGACCTGAAGTTCGACGTTCCGCTTCTGGCCGACCGTGAGCAGGTGTTCCAATTGTCCGCGCAGCACGTCCTTCCCACCGTACGGGCGTCGCAGCACCGGCTCGTCCACCACGAAACTGAGCAGCGGCGCGGGCCGCCGGCCCAGGAGTTCCTGGCGGGCCAGCCGTGCGGCGACGCGCAGTTCGATGGTCTCCGGGTCCAGCGGCGGGCGCCGCATGCCGAGCAGCGCACGCATGTACTCCTCGGTCTGGAGCAGGCCGTTGACCACGAGCGTGTCGTACATGACCAGTTCGATGGCCTCCTTCTCCAACGCCGCCATCCCCTGGAAGAAGAGCGGGTACTGGGCCCGCTCCACCTCCTCCTTCCACAGAGCCAGCAGCCCGTCGGCGCCCAGCACTTCGTCCGCCCGCTCGATCGTCCGGGGCGACGGAATCCTCCGCCCCTGCTCGAACGAGGCGACCGTCGAGGCCGAGTACCCGATCCGCTTGCCGAACTCCTCGCGCTCCAGCCCCTGCCGCGACCGCAGGGCCTTCATGGTCCGCCCGAACGCGGTGACGACACCGCGTCCGCTCTCGTCCTCCGGCCGCCGCCCGGGCCCGTCGTCGCCTTCCCAGCCGTCACCGAAGTTCACGACCGCCCCGCCACTCGGGGCGGTCTCCCCGTCCGTACGCTCAGTCATCGAACATCACCTCACCGGGCCAACGCGCCTACCCGGGAGGCGGTCACGCCGCATGCCTCGTACCCGCACGCGTACCGCGCGTACAAGCGGCCCGCGAGGCGCGTCACCACTGGTCGTGCCGCGCCGCCACGGGGACCGTGGTGGGCATGACGAGCAAGCCCGGCAGCCCCGTTGACGCCACCCGTCCCACCCGCCTCACCGGCCCCGGCGACCACGTCTTCGGGATGCGCTTCACCTCCACGCCCAGAGGGGCCCGTCTCGCCCGGCGGCTGGTCGCCGTCCGCCTCGACGCCTGGGGGATCCCGTACGGGACCACAGCGCACGACGAGATCGTGCTGATCGCCGCCGAGCTCACCGCGAACGCCGTGCGGCACGGGCACGTGCCCGGCCGGGACTTCCACCTCCGCCTGCACGCACCGGCCGGCGGCCGGTGCGTACGCGTCGAGGTAACCGACACCCGCGCCGAACGCCTGCCGGTGCGCCCCGCCGCCCCGGACGCCGAGCACCCGCAGGAGTCGGGCCGGGGCCTGCTCCTGGTGTCGGAGCTGGCCGCGCGCTGGGACTGGCACCCGCGCCGGGACGGGCCGGGCAAGACCGTCTGGGCGGAGTACGCGCTGGGGGAGCGGCAGACCGACGGGCAACGCTGCGCCGTGCTCGCCGACCTTCCCGGCACCACGGTCGCCGACGCCGCAGTCGGTGACGAGTCCGCACTGCGCCCCGCCGCTCCGGCCGCCGCCCACCGCACCCTACGGGGACTTCGGCGGCCGGAGCGCCGCGCAGCACAGGAGGAACACGGCGAGGCAGCACGACAGTGCGAAGGCCTCGGTGCGGACGAGATTCACGGTGCCGTCGGTGAAGACGCAGTCGACGGCCGGGGGCAGGAGGCCGCGGTCGGTTCCCGTGATCTCGCCGGAGGGCGCGGAGTTCAGACGGGCCAACTGCCAGCGGAAGCACTCGTTGCCGAGGTCGGCCTCCGGCAGGCCCATGAGCGGAGCGATCCGGATGACCCAGAGGACGGCGGCGGCCGCGGGCGCGAGGATCACGCCCGCCCTGGCCCAGCGCGGCGCGGGCGAGGGGAGGCTCGTCGCCCGGGCGGCCGTGCCGGCCACCAGAAGGGCCGCCCCGCACCACAGCAGCCAGACGCCCGCGGCCGTGGGGTGGCTGGGGCCGTATGCCGACGAGTCCGTCCAGTGGCACTCGAACGCCGGGGGGAACACGTCGACGCGGGTGTGGGTCAGCGGATAGTCGTCGTCCAGGGTCCGCTGCCCGCAGATCTCCGCCGGACGCGTCAGCGCGAAGCCGTAGGCGAGCGTGTGGGCGTACCCCAGCGCGGACGTACCCGCGCCCAGTGCCCACCAGCGCCGGTGCCGCGCGGGGCGGCGCCGGCGCTTCCAGAACCCGTAGCCGAAGGTCCCGGCGGCCAGTTGGACGAGCAGCACCAGCCACAGGAACAACCACGCGAACACCCGCCGCCCCTTCCGTCCCCAGTCCAGACGGGAAGGAGCCCGCCGGCGGTTCCGGGCGGAAGGGTGGAGCCCGGACACGGCGATAAAGGCGTGCGGGCGTTCGAGCCGGTGGGGTACGTTCCTGCCTGTTCGAAGGGGGGCCCGACGTGGCGAAGCTGAACCAGATCATCGCGGTCGAGAAGGGTGTCAAGAGCAAGGCGCTCCAGGACATCACCGCGGCGCACCACAAGGTGCAGAAGCCGGCGCTGCTGGCGGGCATCTCGCGCACGTACCAGCCCAAGGACGAGGAGGGCGAGCAGCTGCCGCCCGAGTCCACGCGGGTGCAGGTGCAGGCCGAGGACGTGCTGCGGGAGATGTCCGCGTCGCTGACCCGGCTGTTCGACGTGACCGCCACCAAGGACCGGGCGAACTGCACGGCCCGCGCCGACGTCACCGTCGACGGGCGCACGATCGTCGCCGACGCCCCGGTGAGTTACCTGCTGTTCCTGGAGAAGCAGCTCACCGACCTGCACACCTTCGTCAGGAAGCTTCCCACGCTCGACGCCGCCGAGTCCTGGTCGCGGGACCCGTCCACGGACTGGTGGAAGACGGACCCGGTCCGCACGATCCGCACCAAGAAGGTCCCCCGCAACCACGTCAAGGCGGAGGCGACGGACAAGCACCCGGCGCAGGTCGAGGTGTACTACGAGGACGTGCCCATCGGGTACTGGACGACCGTGAAGTTCTCCGGAGCGCTTCCGGCGCGGCGGGTCAACGAGCTGGTGGAGCGGGTGGAGAAGCTCCAGCAGGCCGTGAAGTTCGCCCGCGAGGAGGCCAACGGCGCCGAGGTCACCGACCAGCGGGTCGGCGACGCGGTGTTCGGCTACCTGTTCGGCTGACACCGGCCGCGGGTAGCATCCACGATCGCCCCCGCGTGCGAGCGCGGGGGTGCGCGACCAGGCGCGGGCCGGAATGAGGACCGGTTCGCGTGAGGAGCGCAAGCTGACACTGAAGTTCAGCCTGAAGCAGCGGTGACAGTGAAGGTTCGAGTCCTTCCCCCGGCACAGCACCACCACCGACGGGCCGGGGTAGCCCAACTCGGCAGAGGCAGCCGCCGTCAATCTCAGACTCTCGCTCCAGTCTCAGCATCGCCGCCGATCGCCGGATCGACCGGGGACGGACGAACGCCGTCGGGTGCGAGTTCGACTCTCGCCTGCACCTCTTGCGCGGTGCGGTAGTTCAAAGGCAGAACACGACGGCATGATGACTGATCCGTCCTCTTAAACGCCGCCGGCGTGCGCAATTGGGTGGCATCCCCAGGGGCCCGGGAGCTGGATACGACTCCCGGGCCCCGCCACGTCGTCCGGCCGACCACGCATCCCCTCTCCGTTTGCCCGGCGGGGCGGCGCGCGGGGCACGCGCCACGCCACCGGGCGGCCGGTGAGCGTCAGCGGTCGGCGGTCAGGCGAAGGGGATGGTCAGGACGGAGCCCGAGCCCACCTGGATGGTGGACGCGCCGTTGCCCAGGGCGCTCCAGACCTCGACGCGGACGGTTCCGCCGTCCAGGTCGCCCAGCTCACCCGAGGCGGAGTGCAGCCCCTGCCGGGCCGAGGAGTACTCCTCCCAGCCGGGGACCGGGTCGGTGGCGAAGTAGCGGAACGTCTCGACGCGGTCGAACGTGCCGTCGCCGGTCAGGTCGTAGGAGACCCTGACCTGCTGGGCGTTTCCGACGGCGGTGCCGGCGTCCACGTTGAAGGTGAAGGCCGTGGCCGAGCCGGACTTCAGGGTGCCGTTGACGTTCTCCACCTCGTAGACGAGCGGGTTCTTCGGCGTGCCGTCGTTGTTCGTCCCGCCGGCCGGCTCGATGGTGTCGGCGGAGGACGTAGAGGCCGCCTCGGTGGCCAGCTCACCGCCCGACCGCAGGTAGAAGGTGTCGGCCGTCACCGGCGGTTTGCCGGTGGTGGTGGCGGTCATGGCACCGCTGGCCGGGCCGACCTGGCCGACACTGTCGCGGGCCCTGACGGTGTAGGTGTACTCGGTGCCGGGGGTCAGTCCGGTGTCGGTGTAGGTGGTCTCGGTGACCGTGGCGACCTTGGTGTCGCCGCGGTAGACGTCGTAGTCCTTGACGCCCTTGTCGTCGGTCGCCGCCTCCCAGGTCATCTCGACGGAGGTGCTGGTGATGTCGCCGACTACCGGGATGCCGGGCGCGCCGGGCGGCTGGTCGCGCTCTCCGGTGGTCAGGAAGGTCACGGACTCGCTGGCCGGGCCGACCTGGTTGGAGGTGTCGCGGGCCCTGACGGTGTAGGTGTACTCGGTGCCGGAGGCCAGTCCGGTGTCGGTGTAGGTGGTCTCGGTGACCGTGGCGACCTTGGTGTCGCCGCGGAAGACGTCGTAGTCCTTGACGCCGAGGTCGTCGGTCGCCGCCTCCCAGGTCAGCTTGGCGGAGGTGTCGGTGATGTCGCTGGCCACCGGGGTGCCGGGCGCGCTGGGCTTTTCGTCGCCGGGGGCGCCGCAGAGGGTGCCGAGTTCGTTGTCGTCGCCGGCTCCGGACGCGGTGGACTTCGCCGGGACGTTCAGGACGCCGCCGTCGGAGAACAGCACCGAGCACTCCTGCTCGCCGTGGTTGTGCGCGGCGTAGGTCCTGGTGCCGTTCTTCTCGAAGGCCACGGCGGTGGCCGTGTTGGCGGTGACGGTCATGTCCGGCGCGCCGATGGAGTTCATCGTGGCGACCCAGTGGTAGGTGTGCGCCTTGGTCTCGCCGGCCTCGGGGACGTAGCCGCCGTTCCACTGGTTCCAGTACTGCATGGCCTTGGCCGGGTCGTAGAGCGCCTGGACCTCCCAGAAGATGTCCCGCCACTCCACGGCCGGGCCGCCGTTCTCCTCCTCCATCTCGGCCACGCTGCGGCGCAGCATCTCCTTCTCACGTGCCAGGTGCAGCGAACCGCCGCTCACGGGAAGGAAGTTGATGCCGTGGATCTCCTCGGGGTTGGCCGTCCACCAGGTGGCGTAGGCGCCGCCGCTGCTCCAGACCATGCCCACGATGTCGTGGGTGAAGTCCTCGGGGTAGACCTCCTGGTCGGCGTCGAACCAGTACTGCGCGATCGACTCCGACTCGGTCATCATCATGTAGACACCCTGGTCGCGCAGCGCGTCGTCACCCATGGCCGAGCCCCACAGGATCAGCCCCGCGCTGAGGTTGATCGACTCCGAGGACGACTCCTGGTTGTTGCCGGCGGCGAAGGCGGAGTGGCCGGCGGCCCAGCTGTGGCCGGCGTAGACGTCGAAGCCGCGCAGGAACGGGTACTTCTCGTCGTCCCTGGCCGGGTTGGCGGCGTCCCTGATGAGTTCCTTGACCATGCCGCCCCATTCGGAGTCGGCGGCCCACTGCGGGTCGTACTGGGCCACGATGGCCGCGGCCATCACGTAGTACGAGTAGTGGAAGTGGTGGTCGTTGAGCTCCTGGTCGCTGCCGTAGGAGGCGGGGTAGCCGATGAGGGTGCGCCAGTCCTTGTCGTAGGAGAACTCCGACGGCCCGCCGACGGTGAACCACTCCTCCATGCGTCCCTTGATCAGGTCCAGGAGCTTGTCGCGGTTGGCGGTCTCGCCGATCTGGTCGGCGATCGGCACCAGTTGGGCGAGCTTACCGAGCGCCTTGCCGGTCCAGTAGGTGTCGATGGCGCCGCTGAACGGGTCGCCCTGCGTCAGCACGTCGTTGATGTACGTCTTCAGCTTGGCCTTGTCGACGCCCGGCGCGGCGGGCAGCCCCGGCAGGACGCCGTTGACCTTCTGGACGGTGGTGAACGAGGTGCCCTCGCGGACCTTCATCTCACCGCGCGAGGAGACGTAGCTGTAGGAGGTGAGGTCGTCGGTGGTGTGCAGCCACTGGTGGCGGTAGAGCGCCTGGAGGGTGCCGGTCTCATCGCCCTCCTGCGCCTCGGTGGTCAGCGAGTAGGCCGCCTCCACCTCGCCGGCGCCCTCGTCGTAGCTCCAGTCCACCTTCGAGTCGGTGACGAAGCTGAAGGCGTACTTCTCGTACGTCGCCAGCGCGTCCCTGTCGGGCAGTACCGCGAGCGAGAAGTAGTCCTTCGAGCCCAGGTCGGCGCGGATCTGGCTGCCGGAGACGGTCCAGTCGGTGCCGGTGGGGGCGAACAGCGCGTAGTGGTGGCCGGAGATGGTCACGCCGAGCACGTTGCCCTCGTCGGCGAAGACGGTCGGCGCGTCCGCCGCGGTGATCTGTGCCGCGCCGCCGCTGCCCTGCGCGTACACGTACGGCAGGCCGTGGCCGATGGTGGCGCGCAGGGTGCGGGAGCCGTCGGACCAGTAGGGGCTGACGGTCCAGTCGCTCCACCCGTCCGCCTTGGCGTCGGGGGAGTTCAGGCCGGCGATGCCGAGGGTCAGGTCCGCCTCGTGGGGGAACTCGTACTGGCGGCCGCCGCCCACGATCTGGTGGTCGGTCGGGTAGCCGACCTCCAGGCCGCCGGAGACGGCCTTGTAGGTCAGGGGGTGGCCGTACATGTTCTCGGAGTACGGGTTGGCGGAGAACCGCTGGAAGGCCAGCGAGGACCACCAGTCGTTGGTCGGCACCGGCTTGTCCGCCACGGCCTGGGTTACCTTCGGCTTGACGGGCTGGCCGCCGCTGTCGGAGGGGCCCTGCCTCCCCGCCGGGCGGACGTCGCTGTAACTGCCCTTGCCCACCTCGATGGTGGCGGCGTGGGCCACGCCGGCACCGGTGGTCGCCGCCAGGCCCGTCGCGGCCACCGAGGCCGCCGACAGCATGGCGAGACGTCTGAGGAATCTCATGAACAGCCCTTCTTTGAGAGCGCTCTCAACAAGTGGCGACAACGTAGAGTCCTGACGGTGCACGGTCAATACTTGAAACCGCGGAACTTCGAAAAAGGTGCATGTGGTTCAAACGTCGATCACTTGTCGACGACTTCGGGCACAAGCACCCGCCCAGGCCGCCGCACGCGCGTGACCGGTGCGTTCGCGAGGTGAACCGAGCCTCCGGGCGGGCGGGCGCCGCCCGCCCGCCCGCCGCACGGTTTCCGGACATGGCCGGTGGGCGCCCTACCGCCCCCGCCTCCCTACTGCCCAGACTGCTGTGCGGATCGTGGAGAGAGGAGGCCGGGGATGGCTGCTCGCCGTGGGGGCGGTGGAGGTCGTAAGGGGTCTGGACGCGGCTCGGCGGCGCGGCGCAGGCGCGAGGCCAGGCAGAGGGCGGCGGTCGTCGGCGGTGTGGCGGTGCTGCTCCTGCTCACCGTCTCCTGGTCGGATCTCTGGCCCTACCTCCTGGGGCCGCGGTCGCCGCGGGTCTCGGCGGCCTGGTGTGGTGGCTGTGGCGCACCGACCGCATCCTCCGGGGCGGGGACCGGGAGTGGCGGCAGGCGGACGCGGTGGCGGCCGGACGCCGGACGCTGGCCGAGGTGGACGCGATGTCCGGCACCGAGTTCGAGGAACTGGTGGCAGGGCTGTGCCGCCGCGACGGCTGCACCGAGGTGCGGCGCGTGGGCGGCTCCCACGACAACGGCGCGGACGTGCTCGGTCGGCTGCCGGACGGCCGCACGATGGTCGTCCAGTGCAAGCGGTACGCGCCGACCCGCCCCATCGCCAGCCGCGAGATGCGCGACCTGATGGGAGCGAAGGTGCACTTCAGGGCCGACGTGGCCGTCTTCGTGACGACCTCGCGCTTCAGCCGGCCGTCCCAGGCGCTGGCGGTGGAGCACGGCATCCTCGCCGTGCACCGCGACCACCTGGGCCTGTGGAACAACGGCACCTCCCTGCCCGCCCTGGCCGGCGTCAACGGCGCCGGCCAGGGCGACCGGGAGCACCGGGCACGCTGGAGGAACACCTACGGTACGTAACGCGGGGGCGGTCGGCGGCGGGGCGACGGCGGTTTCCCGGTCCGGCACGCCAGGACGGCACCGCCCTGGAGGAACTCGGTGGCGGACGCGGGCTGTTGCGGACAAGCATGGGCGCATGAGCGACCAGCCCGCGCGATGGACCCAGGCCACCGTCCACCCCGACATGTGGGCCGACCCGGACGACGACCCCCGCGACAGAGAAGGGCCCGGCCCGGAGGGCGAACTCGCGACACTGCGGGATTTCCTGGAGGACTACCGCACCACCCTGCGGATGAAGTGCGAGGGCCTGGACGCCGGGCAACTGGCCCGCCGCTCGGTCCCGCCGTCGACGATGTCGCTGCTCGGCCTGCTCCGGCACCTCGCCGAGGTGGAACGCGACTGGCGCAACTGGATCGGCGACGGCGAACCGCTGCCGAAGCTGTACGGCGCGCGCGACGCGGACTTCGACGGAGCCGTCGCCGACCAGGCCGTGGTCGACGCCGCGTATACCGACCTGGAGCGTGAACAGGCCGCCACCGACGCCGCTCTGGCCCGGTACCCGGACCTGGGCGAGCGCGTGGGGGAGGACGAGATCGCGGTCCGGGAGCTGATGGTGCACCGCATCGAGGAGTACGCCCGCCACTGCGGGCACGCCGATCTGCTGCGCGAATGCGTCGACGGGCGCGTGGGCCAGTGACGTGCGGTGGGGCCGTCCCGGCCCCGCCGCCGCCGGCGCCCCGGGTGTCAGGGACGCGCGCGTCCCTTTATCCCTGCCGTGAACGCGCTCCACGCCCGCGCCGGGAAGACCAGGGCCGGGCCGCCGGGGTTCTTGCTGTCCCGTACGGGGACCGCGCCGGGGAGCCCGTCGGCGACCTCGACGCAGTCGCCGTTGTCCGGGCCGCTGTGGGAGGACTTGCGCCAGGCAGCGGTGCTCAGGTCAAGGTCGATGATCACTCTCGTACTCCTCTGCCACCGATTCGAGTAGGTCGAGGGACGCATCCGGTGCCAACGCGGCGGCCCTGGCGAGATCGTATGACCTCCGGCACTGGGCCACCCGTGCCGGATCATCGATCAGCCCACCGCTGTAGACGCCTTCCGTGTAAGCCACGTCGGGCGCGTCGGCGAAGCCCATCAGGGTCAGCATGCCACCCATGGTCGCGTGAGCGCCCGCGGAGTGCGGGACCACTTGCACCAGCACCCTGCCGGACCGTCCCAGCGCGACGATATGGCGAAGCTGATCCGCCATGGCGGCCGGGCCGCCCACAACAGCGCGGATGACGTTCTCGTTCAGGATCGCCCAGACCATGGGGGAATCCGGGTCCTTGAGGATGTGGGCCCGTTCCAGACGGTTGACAACGCGCCTGTCAAGCTCCTCCGCCGTGTAGTTGGGCTGACCGGCGCGGAGGACGGCGCGTGCGTACGCCTCGGTCTGAAGGATGCCGGGCACCAGCGTGGCCGCGTAGGTCTCGATGGCGGTCGCCAGAGGCTCCAGGTCGGCCACGGGCGCGAAGTGGTCGGCGAACTGCGAGGTGCCGTCCAGGGCGCGGCGCAGCCGGACGAAGAACCCGTCCGTGCCCAGCACGGCGTCCAGACGCTGGGCGTCCTCGAGCCGGGGCTTGCGTCGGCCGGCCTCGAAGTGAGCGATCAGTGAAGGGGAGCACACCACCTGCTCGCCCAGCGCGCACTGTGTCAGTCCTGCTGCTTCTCGTCTGCGTCGCAGTTCCTCACCGAAGAACTGCTTCGGCGACTGCGGCCCCTGACGTTCCACGGAGTGACTCATGTACGAAGTGCCCCTCTTGACATGCGCTTTGGAGAGCTGGAAGCCCTGTTGAGCGTACCGCCGCGGAAGCAATCTGTGAGTGGGTGGATACGGAAAGACACCACGCACAGCACAGGAGCAGGCATGGCGACGTACCTCGTGGACACCGTGCGCGACCGGATCGGCGAGCTGATGGGCAGGAGCGGCGGGCGGTACTTCCTCCGCCCGCCCGGCGGGGGGCGGGAGTGGGAGTGCCTGCCGGAGAACACCCGTCTGCCCACGCCCGAGGAGCAGTTGAGCGCGGGGGTGCGGGCGGCGAACCGGCACAGCGAGCAGCGCTTCCGGTGAGGCCCCGCATCTGGATCACCGGGCGGTGCTGGCTCTACTGCCTCCGGCCGCAGGTGCCGGTGGTGTGGCTCGGGCCGGTGCAGACCGAGGGGCAGCAGGCCGAGCTGTACGCCTGCGAGGACTGCGTCCAAACGCTCAACGCCCTGGTGTGGGAGGCCCTGCGGCAACGGGACCGCGCCCCTGCCCGATAGACCCCCGGCCTCGTTCGGGGCCGGGGCCGAGGCCGGGGACGCACGACAGCGATGGGAGAGAACATGACGAACCAGACGCGACGCAACGGAGGCGGCGGCGACAAGCTGCCGGGGGAGCCGTACCCCGGCCCCCACCAGCCGCCCACCGCTGGTGGCGGGAACGGGGCGGGCCGGGGTACGAGCGGTTCGGCCTGACCGTCACGCCGCGGGGGCAGCGGGCCTGGCTGGACGACCCGGCCGACTCCTGGCCGGTGTGAGCGGGCCGTAACCCGGGTGTGCGCGCCGGGCAGGAGGCCCGTCCGGCATAACATCGCGGGGAAAGGCATTTCCCGGCAGGCCCCCGCGCCGCCCGGCGGCGCGGGGGCCTGCCGGGCACGGACGACGACTGGTGGGGGAATCCACGACCATGACGGCCGAGACGTTCGAGTTCCAGGTGGAGGCCAGCCGCCTCCTGCGGATGATGGTTCACTCGATCTACTCGAACAAGGACGTGTTCCTGAGGGAGCTGGTCTCCAACGCCTCCGACGCGCTCGACAAGCTCCGCATCGAGGCGCTGCGCGACGACTCGCTGGAGGCCGATGTCTCCGACCTGCACATCGAGATCGAGACCGACAAGGACGCCCGCACGCTGACCGTGCGCGACAACGGCATCGGGATGTCCCGCGAGGAGGTCGTGGGGCTGATCGGGACGATCGCCAAGTCCGGCACCGCGGAGTTCGTCCGCAAGCTGGAGGAGGCCCAGAAGGCCGGGGACGCGGGTAACCCGGCGTCGGCGGAGGCGCTGATCGGGCAGTTCGGCGTCGGCTTCTACTCCGCCTTCATGGTGGCCGACGAGGTCACGCTGCTGACCCGCCGCGCCGGGGAGTCCGCGGGCACCCGCTGGACGTCCACCGGCGAGGGCACCTACACGATCGAGACGGTGGACGACGCGCCCCAGGGCACCTCCGTCATCCTGAAGCTCAAGCCCGAGGACACCGACGACCGCCTCTTCGACTACACGGCCCCCTGGAAGATCCGGGAGATCGTCAAGCGCTACTCCGACTTCATCACCTGGCCCATCCGCCTGGTCGAGGCGGGTGCCGATGAGGTGGAGAAGGACACGGACGGCGGGAGCGAGGACGGCGGGAAGCCGGAGCCGGAGGCGATCAACTCCCGCAAGGCCCTGTGGGCCCGGCCCCGCAGCGAGGTCTCCGACGAGGAGTACCACGAGCTCTACAAGCACATCAGCCACGACTGGACCGATCCGCTGGAGACCATCCGCGTCCAGGCGGAGGGCACCTTCGAGTACCAGGCGCTGCTCTTCCTGCCCGCGAGGCCGCCGCAGGGCGTCCTCTCCCAGGACCGGCGGGGCGTGCAGCTCTACGTCAAGCGCGTCCTGATCATGGAGGAGTGCGAGGAGCTGGTCCCCACCTACCTGCGCTTCGTCAAGGGCGTGGTCGACGCCCAGGACCTGTCGCTGAACATCTCCCGCGAGATCCTCCAGCAGGACCGCCACATCCAGCTGATGCGCCGGCGGCTGGCGAAGAAGGTGCTGGCCACCCTCAAGGAGATGAGGACGGCCAGGCCCGAGAAGTACGCGGACTTCTGGCGCGAGTTCGGAGCGGTCGTCAAGGAGGGTCTGCTCAACGACCCCGACAACCGCGACGCGATCCTGGCAGCCTCCTCCTTCGCGTCCACCCACAACGCGCAGAAGCCGACGACCCTCCAGGAGTACGTCGAGCGGATGAAGGAGGGCCAGGAGCACATCTACTACCTCACCGGCCCGTCCCGGAGCGCGGTGGAGAGCTCGCCGCACATGGAGGCCTTCCGGGACAAGGGACTGGAGGTGCTTCTCCTGACCGATCCGGTCGACGAGGTGTGGGTCGACGCGGTGCCCGACTTCCAGGGGAAGAAGCTGCTCTCCATCGCCAAGGGCGAGGCCGAGCTCGGCACCGAGGAGGAGAAGGAGCAGGCCGAGGCGGAGCGGGAGCGGCAGCGCGAGGAGTACGCCGGGCTGCTGGAGTGGATGACCGGGCGGCTCGGCGGCGAGGTCAAGGAGGTGCGGCTGTCCTCCCGGCTGACCGTCTCGCCGGCCTGCGTCGTCTCGGACGCCGACGACATGACGCCCGGCCTGCGCAGCATGTTCCGCGCCATGGGCCAGGAGGTGCCCGAGAGCAAGCGCATCCTGGAGATCAACCCCGGCCACCCGCTGATCACCGGCCTGCGCAAGGCGCACGCGGAGAACGCCTCCGCGCCGGACCTGGAGGGCATGGCCGAACTCGTCCACGGCATGGCGCTGTTGGCGGAGGGCGGCATGCCCGGCGACCCGGCCCGCTTCACCAAGCTCCTCGCCGAGCGTCTGGAGCGCACCCTGTGAGGGCCTGAACTCTGCGGCAGGGGCGGGGCGGCAGGGCCTCGTACCGCCCCGCCCCTGCCGGGTGCGCCGACTCGTTTCTCCGCCCCTCCCCCAGCGGTCCCGCAGCCGCGCCGGGACCCGGTCCCGGTGCGGCCGGGCGAGCCGACCGGGGGAGGGGCGGGCCACCCGGTGCTCAGCCCGGACCGGTGCCGGTCGTCCGGAACTCCTCGCTCTCCGCCTTGGCCAGTTCGTCCACCGCGATGGTCTCCGGCGGCGCGAACCCCCGCCGGTAGGCCGCGCGGCTCACCATGTGCGCCGAGACCGGCGCGGTCAGGAGCTGCAGCAGGGCCACCGTGATCAGCATCCCGACCGCCGCCGGGTCCCGCAGCCGGAAGCCCAGTGAGACCAGGATCAGCAGCATGCCCAGCGTCTGCGGCTTGGTCGCCGCGTGCATCCGGCTGAGCACGTCCGGGAAGCGGACCAGGCCGACGGCCGCGACCAGGGTCAGCAGCACGCCCACCAGCAGGGTGACCGCGGAGACGGTGTCGGCGATGGCGGTCCAGTTCATGTGTCCCCCTCCCGTTCCGGTCCGGCCCCCACCCCGAAGCGGGCCACGCTCGTCGAGCCGACGAATCCCACCAGGGAAAGCACCACCAGGATGGGGATGGTGTCGGAGTGACGGTTGAGCACCGCCTCGGCCGCCAGTCCGCCGATGGTGACGGCGGCGATGACGTCCAGTGAGACGATGCGGTCCAGCACCGTGGGCCCTAGGGCCATGCGGAGCATGGACAGTACGGCGGCCACGGCGAGCATCACCACCGAGACGACGACCACGACGGTCATATGGCATCTCCTTCCGACTTGGCCCGCTCGAAGGCGGCCAGCTCGGAGTCCGAGGCCAGTGCCCGGACCAGTCGCTCCTCCTGTGCGAGCGCCGTTTCCCGGGCACGCGCCATGCCTGTCTCGTCGTTCGCGCCGAGGACGTGCAGATGCAGCGTCCCGCTGTCCCGGTCCGCCTCCAGCACCACACTGCCCGGGACCAGCGTCAGCAGCTCCGCGGTCAGGGTCAGGTACAGGTCGGACCGGCTGCGCAGCCGTACGGCGATGACCGAGTTGACCGGTTTGTGTCGCGGGTCGAGCGCCCGGGCGGCCACTTCGAGGCTCGCGGTCACCAGGTCGTAGCAGAAGCGCAGCACCAGCCGTGCCAGCGGCAGGGGGCGCACCCGCCCGGCGAAGGCGATCGGCGGCAGCGGGAACACCAGGCTGACCAGGACGGCCACCGCCAGTCCGGAGAACACGTTGGCGAAGGAGAGGTCTCCCCACAGCAGCACCCAGACGACCACCAGCCAGGTGATGAAGGGCCACTGGAGCGCCGGCCTGCGCTTCGGCCGCCCCGCCCCGGTCCGCCCCGCCCCGGTTCTGCCGGCCCCGGCCCGGCCGGCCGGTGCGCCGGATGCGGTGACGCCGGGGTCGTCGACAGTGGTGTCACTCATGGTCGCCCTCCTCCAGGACGGTCTCGGCGTAGGAGGACGGCTGGCGCAGATCGCGTGCGGCCTCGTCGGTGAAATGGAACAGCGGTCCGGCCACCACCGTGATCGCGGTACTCAGCACGACCAGTACGGCGGCCGGGAACGCCATGGCCAGATGTGACCGGCGGGCCCGGGGGAACGTGTCACGCAGTGGTTTGCCGTGCAGGTCGGTACGTGCGTGTGCCGGACCGGACGCTGCCCCGGGCCGTCCGCCCTCCTGCCCGTACGGAGCCGCCGGCTCGGCGAGGGCGGCGACGGGCACCGGCTCCGGCACGGAGGGGCCGTCGGTGTCCTCGGTGGTCTCCCCGACCGCGTTCGGCGGTTGCCAGAAGGCCCGGTTCCATACCTTGGCCATCGCGTACAGGGTCAGCAGGCTGGCCACCACCCCGCCCGCGACCAGCACGTACGCCAGCCAGGATCCGTCGTCCACCCCGGCCTGGAGCAGCCCCAGCTTGCCCAGGAACCCGGAGAACGGCGGAATGCCGGCCAGGTTCATCGCGGGGATGAAGAACAGTACGGCCAGCATCGGGGACCGTTGCGCCAGGCGGCCGAGCCGGTCCAGCGAGGTGCTGCCGCCCAGCCGGTCGATGAGGCCGGCCACGAGGAACAGCGTGGTCTGGATGGTGATGTGGTGGGCCACGTAGAAGATCGCGGACGACAGTCCGGCCTCGGAGCCCAGCGCGACGCCGAACACCATGTAGCCGATGTGGCTGACCAGGGTGAAGGACAGGACTCGTTTGATGTCCGACTGGGCTATCGCCCCCAGCGCCCCGATGATCATGGTGAACAGGGCGGTCCACATCAGCAGGTCGCTGAGCGCGTTGTCCGGGAAGAGCAGGGTCTGTAGCCGGATGATCGCATAGACGCCCACCTTGGTGAGAAGCCCCGCGAACACCGCGGTGACCGGGGCCGGAGCGGTGGGGTAGCTGTCCGGCAGCCAGGCGGACAGCGGGAAGACCGCCGCCTTGATGGCGAAGCCGATCAGCAGCATCAGCTGCAGGACGAGCGCCACCTCGTCGGGCAGTTCGGCCAGCCGGCTCCCGAGCTGGGCCAGGTTCACGGTGCCGGTCGCCGCGTAGACCAGGGCGATCGCGGACAGGAAGATCACCGAGGAGACCAGACTGACCGTCACGTACACCGTGCCGGCTCTGATCCGCGCTCCGGTGCCGCCCAGGGTGAGCAGCACGTAGCTGGCCATCAGGAGCACTTCGAAACCGACGTAGAGGTTGAACAGGTCGCCGGAGAGGAAGGCGTTGGAGACGCCCGCCACCAGCACCAGGAAGGTGGGATGGTAGACCGACAGCGGGGTGTTGCTGCCGTACTCGATCATTCCCTGGCCCAGCGAGTAGGCCAGGACGCACAGTGCCACCACGGTGGACACCAGCAGCATCAGGACGGACAGCCGGTCGGCCACCAGCGAGATGCCGATCTCGGCGGGCCAGCCGCCCACCCGCATGGCCAACGGCCCTTCGGCGTGCACCTGGGCCACCAGCACCGCGGTGATCAGGGTGGTCGTTCCCAGGACCACGAGGCTGACCACCCGCTGAGCCCGGGCGGAGCGGCCCATGGCCAACGCCAGACCGGCGCCGAACAGCGGCAGGACGACGGGCAGGGGCAGGAGAGCGGTGATCATATGCCTTTCCGGAGGGAGTTGGGGCTGTCGCCGGTGAGGGTGCCGGTCTTCCCGACGCCGTCCTCGCCGTGGTCGGAGGTGTCGCTCCCCTCCTCGTCCAGCGTGCCGCCGGCACTGTCGTCGTAGCTGGCGGAAGCCTCGTCGCGTTCCGCCCGCCGCCGGATCAGCGCGTCCTCCACGTCGTCCTGCACGTCGTCGTGCCGGTTGAGCTGCCAGCTGCGGTAGGCCATGGCGAGCAGGAAGGCCGAGACGCCCAGGGTGATCACGATCGCGGTGAGCACCAGGGCCTGCGGCAACGGGTCGCTGATCTCGTCCGGCGCGTTGCGCCCCAGCAACGGCGACCGGCCGGCCGGCCCGGAGGCCACCAGGAACAGCATGTTGACGCCGTTGCTGATCAGCAGGATGCCCACCAGGATGCGGGTCAGGCTGCGTTCCAGGATGAGGTACACCCCGGTGGTGAACAGGGCGCCCACCACCACGGTGAGCAGGATGTTGACGCTCATGTCCGTCATACCGCGCCTCCCCCGGCCCGCCCGGCGCTCTGCGCCGCGGGGCCGCTCTCCCCCTGGCCTGCGGGACCGCCGGCCGGCTCGGCGGGCACCTCGCCCGCTGTTGTCCCGTCCCGCTGGTCGGCGACGTCGCGGTCGATACCGCCGCCGAGGCTGCGGAGCATGTCCAGTACCAGCCCGATCACCACCAGATAGACCCCGATGTCGAAGAAGAGGGAGGTGACGAAGTGGACCTCGCCCAGCAGCGGCAGCACCAGGTCCACCTTGGTGCTCTGGAGTACGTCGCCGCCGAGGAACAGCGGGAACAGGCCCGAGCCGGTGGCAATGAACAGGCCGGCGCCCAGCACCAGCCCGGCGTCCACCGGTGCCGCCGCGTTGAGCTCCCGCCGTCCGCCGGCCAGATAGCGCACGGACAGCGCCAGCCCCGCGACCAGACCGCCGGCGAAGCCGCCGCCGGGGCTGTTGTGCCCGGTGAACAACAGGTAGACCGAGAACACCAGGATGGTGTGGAACAGCAGGCGGGTGACGACCTCGATGATGATGGACCGCCGGCCCGGCTTCAGGCCCTGGGTGGTGCTCAGCCAGCCCGACCGGCCCGAGGAGCCGGGGCGGCCCGGCTGGGAGTTGTCCAGAGCCGGTCGCCAGAGCCCGGAGCGTCCGGTGATCAGGAAGATCAGCGAGGCGACCCCGGTGGCGGCCACCGCCAGCACCGAGATCTCCCCCATGGTGTCCCAGGCCCGCATGTCCACCAGGGCCACGTTGACGATGTTGTTCCCGCCGCCGTAGGAGACGGACGGCTCGGCGAAACCCTCGGAGACCGGTGTGGCGGTGCGCGCGGTGCCGGCCGCGAACGCCGCCGCCGCCATCACCGTGCCCACCATCAGGCCGATCGCCAGCCGCAGCCACCGGCCGGAGGTCAGCGGCCGCGCAGAGAAGTGCGTCGGGAGCCGCCGCAGCACCAGAACGAAGATCACCAGGGTGATGGTCTCCACCAGCATCTGGGTCAGGCTCAGGTCCGGGGCACCGTGCACGGCGAACATCAGGGCGACGCCGTAGCCCACCACGCCGGCCGATATGGCCGCCTCGAGTCTGCGCCGGGAGCGGGCGGCCTGGATCGCCGCCAGGATCATCACGCCCCCGACCAGCGCCTGCGCCGGTGTGTCCCACCAGTAGGTCTGCGACCAGTCGTACCGCGCGGCCAGCAGGGCGGAGCCCGGCACGACCACCAGCGTCAGCAGGATCACCCCGATGTACACCGGCAGCGAACCGCGCTGGGTGGCACCGGTGACCTCGACCGCCAGCCGGTCCACCCCGCGCATCAGCCAGCGGTAGCTGCGTTCGCTGTCCAGCGGGGCGGCGAAGCGACTCTGCACCGCCTCCACCCGCTGCCGTGACAGGAACAGGGCGAACCCGGCGGCCACCGAGACCACCGAGAGCAGCAGCGGCACACCGATGCCGTGCCACAGCGCCAGCGTCGCATGGTGCCCGGTGTCCGGGAACTCCTCCACGTAACCGCTGAGCAGCCGGCTCTCGAAGCCGCCGGAGAAGCCGACCAGCAGGCCCAGCCCGGCCAGCAGCAGCGAGGGCAGCAGGAAGCCGAACCGCGGCCGGTCCCCGCAGGGCGGCCCGACCCCGGGCTTGTCGGAGAAGGCACCCCACAGGAAGCGCAGGGTGTACGCCGCGGTGAGCGCGGACCCCGCCACCAGCGCGATCACCATCGCCACCAGGAAGACCCCACCGATTCCGGCGTCCCCGCCGGTGAACGCCTCGTAGGCGGTCTCCTTGGCGACGAACGCGGCCAGCGGGGGCAGCCCGGCCATCGAACCGCCGGCCAGTACCGCCGCGACGAAGAGAGCGGGCACGGCCTGGGACAGTCCGCTGAGCCGGGCGATGTCCCGGGTGCCCGCGTAGCGGTCGATCACGCCCACGCACAGGAAGAGGGCCGCCTTGAACAGGGCGTGGGCCACCAGCATGGCGACGCCGGCCAGGGCGGCGGTGCGGGTCCCCGCGCCCACCAGCACCACCAGGAAACCCAGCTGACTGACCGTGCCGTAGGCGAGCAGCAGCTTGAGGTCGTTCTGCCGCAGCGCCCGCAGCCCGCCCAGCAGCATGGTGACCGCGCCGAGGACGAACAGCACCGGCCGCCACAGCGCCACCTCCGCGAAGGCGGGCGCGAACAGGGCGATCAGGTAGACCCCGGCCTTCACCATGGCGGCTGCGTGCAGATAGGCGCTCACCGGGGTGGGCGCGGCCATGGCGCCCGGCAGCCAGAAGTGGAAGGGGAACAGCGCGGACTTGGAGAGCGCACCGAGCAGGAGCAGCAGTACGGCCACCGGGACGGCGCCCCCGGTGGGCGGGTCGGCGAGCAGTTCGGAGATCTGGTACGTCCCCGACGTCTGGCCCAGCATGATGATGCCGACCAGCATCGCCAGACCGCCGGCGGTGGTCACGATCAGCGCCTGCATCGCCGCCCGCCGGTTCGCCCGGCGTTCCGGGTTGTGCCCGATCAGCAGGTACGACAGGACGGTGGTCAGTTCCCAGAAGACGTACAGCAGCACCATGTCGTCCGAGAGGACCAGACCCAGCATGGCGCCCGCGAAAGCCGTGAGCACGCCCGCGAACCGCCAGATACCGTCGTCGCCGTCGCGGAAGTAGTACCGGCAGAACAGCAGGACCAGCGTGCCCACCCCGGTGACGATCACCGTCATCGTCCAGGACAGGGTGGACAGCCGGAAGGACAGCTCCAGCGAGACGGAGTCGACCCAGCGGTGGCTCTCCCGGACCGGGACGCCGTCACCGATCACGGTGCGCGCCTGGGTGACGGCCCACAGCAAGGAGCCCGCCGGAACCATGGCCAGCGGCCAGAACACCTTCCGGCCCAGCAGGCGGGCCAGCAAGGGAGCCGCCGCTGCCGCCGCCAGGTGAACCATGATCAGCGTCAGCATCATCGCGACGGCAGGCCTCCTCGTGAACGTGTGTGTGCGGTGCGCACCTCCGGCACCGGACACGGAGCGGACGCCGACCGGAAAAAGCCGGGAGCCGTCACCCCCGGCGGATCGCTGTCCGTTCTGGGAAGGTTGCTCAAGGCGGGCACACACTTCTCTGTCGTGGTGGTCATGTAACGAAAGGGCCGCCCCGACAGGGGCGAGGTGGTTTTTATGGTCGATCTTATAGGTCGCTCCGCCGAACCCGGTCTGCTTCACCTGCGCCGCCGCGGAGGACGCGGCCCCCTGCTCCACAGGTCACCGGGGTGCCGGAAAGCGGATCGCGGCCCTGGGGAGGCCGGCCTCGGCAGGCGGACGACGGCGGGATCTCGGGAGGTTGGGAGCGGTTGTCGGCGGAAGCGGAGGAGCGGAGGGCGTCCTCGGACCCGGACGCAGGCGTCGTGACGGCCCGGGAGGCCCGTGTCGTCACCGTGCCTCACCCGTGGTGAACGCCACAGCGACTGTACGGCCCGTGCCGGACCGGTCCTGCCGGACGCCGCCGCGGCGCCCTCACCCCCGCCGGCCGGTGACCTCGCAGGTCAGGCCGTGTTCGTCGATACCCACCCGCGCCGTGTCGCCCGCGCGCAGGGCGCCGTCGAGGATCAGGTCGGCGAGGTGGTCGTCCAGGTGGGTGCGGACGGTGCCGCGCAGCGGGTGGGCGCCGGAGTCGGGCTGGTAGCCCTGGTTGATCAACCACTCGCGGGCGCTGAGGTCGACCTCCAGGCCGATGCCCTGGGCGCCCAGCAGCCGGCGGCTGTCCTCCAGCAGCAGCCCGACGACGCGCAGCAGGTCTTCGCGGGTCAGGGGGCGGAAGAAGACGGTCTCGTCGACGTGTTCCAGCAGTTCCGGCCGTACCCGGTCGCGCAGATGCGCCAGGGTCTCCTCGCGCAGCGCGCCGGGGTCGCCGGAGTGGGCCAGCACGCCGCGCGGGTCGACGGTGACGGTCAGGACGACCACCGCCTCCCCGAGGCCGGCGGCGGGGCCCGGGACACCGGCCGGCCGTGCGCCCTCCAGCAGCCGCGCCAGCGAGTCGAGGACATCCGGGTGGGCCCGGTCGATCCCGTCGAGCAGGACGACGGAGTGCGGCCCGCGCCGTACCGCCTCGTCCAGCCGCACCGCCTCCCCACGCCCCTCCCGCAGGGCGCCCGCGCCGAACCGCACCAGGCGGCTCGCGTCGCCCAGGAGTTCGGCGGCCAGGGCCCTGGCCAGCTCGGTCTTGCCCACCCCGGGCGGCCCGGCGAACAGCAGGACCGCGGCGGGCCGCCCGGGCGCGCTCATCCCCGCCCGTGCCCGCCGTACCGCCCGTGTCACCGCCGAGACGGCCTCGTCCTGGCCGGTCACCCGCTCGCGCAGCCTCTCCTCCAGGTGCCGCAGATGCTCGCGCTCGTCGCGGGCCAGCCGGCCGGCGGGGATGCCGGTGCGCCGGGAGACGGCGCCGGCGATGTCCTCCACCGTCACCCGGGCGGCGCTCTCGCGCTTCTCGGCGACGGCGGCCCGCTCCAGGTCCAGCTCCCGCATGCCCTCACGCAGCGCCGCGGCCCGCCCCAGGTCCTCCCGGGCCAGGGCCTGGTCGAGTTCGCGCCGCAGCAGGTCGCGGCGGTCCTCGACCTCCGCGACCTCACCGCTGCGGCCGAGACCGCGCAGCCGCGCCCGGGCGCCGGCCTGGTCGAGCAGGGAGACGGCCTTGGCGGGCAGGAAGCTCCCGGTCAGATGGCGGGCGGACAGCTCGGCGGCGGCCCGCAGCGCCTCGTCGGAGAAACGGATCTGGTGGTGGGCCGCGTAGGAGCCGCGCAGGCCCTCCAGGATGCGTACGGTCTCCTCGACGGTCGGCTCGGGCACCAGCACCGGCTGGAAGCGGTGGTGCAGGGCGACGTCCCGCTCCACATGGCGGCGGTACTCGTCGATGGTGGTGGCGCCCACGACGCGCAGCCCGCCGCGGGCGAGCGCGGCCCGCAGCGCGCCGCCGAGATCGGGGAAGCCGTCGGTGCCGGCGCCCGCGCCGACGAGGGTGTGCAGCTCGTCGAGGAAGAGGACGATCCGGTCGTCGGAGGCGACCTCCTCAACGATCGCGCGCAGCCGCTCCTCGATCTCCTCCCGGTAGCGGGCGCCGGCCACCAGCGCGGCCAGCTCCAGGCCGACGATCCGGCGGCCCCGCAGCTCCGGCGGCACCTCGCCGGCCGCGATCCGCCGGGCCAGGCCCTCGACGACCACGGTCTTGCCGACGCCCGGCTCACCGATCAGGGCGGGGTTGTTCCGGGTCCGGCGGGAGAGCACCTCGATGATCTGGTCGATCTCCTCCGCGCGCCCCACCACCGGGTCCAGCCGGCCCTCACGGGCCTGCGCGGTCAGATCGCGGCCGTAGCGGTCCAGTACGGGGGTGGAGCCGGACCGGTCGGGCGGGCGGGACGGGCCGGAGGCTGCCCTGCGTACCGGCTCGGGTGCGGCGCCCGCGGCGCGCAGCGCCTGGCCGGCGCCGCTGCGGGGATCGTCCAGCAGGGCGGACAGGACGTGCTCGGGACCGAAGCGGGGCGCGCCGGCGGCGCGGGCGCCCGCACGGGCCGCCAGCAGGGCGCGTTCGGCCGCGGGCGTCAGACGGGTCCCGGCGCCGCCGGCGCTCCTGGCGAGGGCCGGGAGCAGTTCGGCGGCGAGCCGGTCCGGTTCCGCCCCGGCGTCCTGGAGAACACGGCGGGAGGAGCCTACCCGGGTGGCGGCCCACAGCAGATGGCCGGTGTCCAGCTCGCCGCCGTCCCCGGCCGCCCGCCCGGCGGCCAGGGACAGCAGTTCCCGGGCGGACTCGTCCGGGAGCGCTCCGGCGGACGCGGCCCGGTCGGCCGGGACCTGGTCCTGGTCCTGGGTCGGTTCCTGGTCCTGGGAACCGGTGCCGAGGAGGCGGTTGAGCGGTTCGGCGAACGGGTCCTGCGGTCCGAACACGGGCGTCGGCATGGAGATCACCTGGGCGGTGCCGGGGTCGGGAGCAGGGGTCGGGGGCCGGGGGAGGCACGGCCCGGCCACGGCCAAGTCTGATCCGGAGTGGAAGGTTCCGCGACTCGGCGCGTCGCCGTGAGGGGGCTCCGTGGGCGGGTTCCCCGGGCGGGCGCCGTCCGGGCCGGTCCGCCGCGCACGCGGCGGATCGGCGGATCGGCGGATCGGTGAGGAATATGCCCGTTCAGGGTTTCCGAATCCGCCCGCTATTCGGTGCGGGCGCTCCGCGGAAAGGGATCCCGGGAGCGGGGGCCGGTCAGGGAGAGCGAGAAGCGGCAGGTCAGAGGTGGTCTGCTGGGGGGTTTGGCGGTCCGCTCCCAGAGAGAGGTCGCGGTTCGGCTGTTTTCCGGGGTGGCCGCACGGCTCTTGACCCCCTGAATGAAACGTTGCAATACTAACGGACTTAGAAAGCGCTTACTGCACTTTTCTCGTGAAATCCCCCTCCAGGCGGCCCTCTCCGGCCCGGCCCGGTGCGAGCGGCCCCGTGCCGTGTGCGGTGAGCGTCCCCCCACGAGAAGGAGCCCACGATGAGAAGCGGAGCCGTACCCTCCGCCAGGAGGCGCAGACTCGCCGCGGTCGCGGCCGGCGCCCTGACGGCGGCCATGCTGGCGACGGTGGCGACCACGGTCGGGGCCGCGGAGCCCGGGGCCGACCGCCCCGGACAGGCGGCACAGCAGGAGCAGAAGGCCGTGGCCGCGCACAAGTCCCAGGCCGCACAGGCCGGGCCGGCCGCCACCGCGGCCGCCTGCGGCGAGGGCTCGTACCAGGCCGAGGCCGTGAAGAGCGGGAGCACCTGGACCGCGCGCCGGGGCGGCGGCACCGTCTACACCGGCGGCAGCATGCGCGACGCGATGCAGGCCGCGATCGGCAGCCTGACCCCCAACCGCTCCTCCAAGGAACGCGTGGTGGTGCGGGGTTCGGGCTCGATCAGCGCCGGGACCAGGGTGTCGCTGCCGAGCAACACCGCCATCGACGTGTGCGGCACCATAGACGTCACCGGCTCAGGCTCCGGTGACCGGGCGCCGATCTACTCCCGCGGCACGACGAACGTCGAGGTCGGGCATCTGACCGTCACCGGCCGCCCGCTGTACGGCGTCTTCATGCGCAACGTCACCAACGTGGTGCTCGGCCAGATCGACATGCGGGTCTCCGGCGGTCTGGGCATCCGGATCGACAACCACGGCGACCGCTCGTCGCGCTCGCGCAACATCCGCATCGACAACGTCTACGTCTCCGGTACCAGCAACCACGGCGTGGAGACCTACGGGGTGGACGGACTGACGATCGGAACGGTGACCGCCCGCAACGTCGGCTACTCCGGCCTGCTGCTCAACGACACGATCAACGCCACGGTGGGCAGGGTCGACGCCGACAACACCGCCACCGGCACCGGTTACGCGGCGTTCCGGATGGCCAACCGCAACGGCCGGGTCGGCAGCAGCTACCCGACCAACATCCGCGTCGGCGAGGTCATCGCACGCGGCGGCGGGCGCGGGGTCTTCTGCGTCTCCGAGAGCGGCGGCGCCGTCATCGACCGGGTGACGCTGACCAACACCGGCAACAACGCCATCCTGATCGAGAACTGCTACAACGTGACGATCGCCTCCCAGGGCGGCACGGTCAGCGGCGGTGGGGAGGTCAGGCTGGCGGCCCGCAGCGAGTTCCCGGGCAACCGGGACATCACCCTGCAGAACATGACGCTGAGCAACACCTCGCTCAGGGAGAGCCCCTGCGGTACGAACATCACCTACCGCAACCTCACCCTGAACAACACCAGCCGTAACACCTGCTGAGCGGACGGGCCCCGCGGAAAGCACCGTACGGCGTCCTCCCGCCCCGCTTCCGGGCGGGAGGACGCCGTACGTGCGGCACGAGCGGCCGTCCGGCGCGGCCGCGGCGCGGTGTAGCGTTGCGATCTCCGAGCCGCCGGCCCCGCCCGTTTCGCAGAAGAGGAGCACCGTGACACACACCGCCGCGGACACGCGCTACGACACCATGCCCTACCGACGTGTCGGACGCAGCGGGCTGAAACTGCCGGCGATCTCGCTCGGCCTGTGGCACAACTTCGGCGACGACAAGCCGCTGGAGACCCAGCGGGCGATCCTGCGCCGCGCCTTCGACCTGGGCGTCACCCACTTCGACCTGGCCAACAACTACGGCCCGCCGCCCGGAGCGGCCGAGGCCAACTTCGGCCGCCACCTCGCCCGCGACTTCCGCCCCTACCGCGACGAGCTGGTGATCTCCACCAAGGCGGGCTACGACATGTGGCCCGGCCCGTACGGCGAGTGGGGCTCGCGCAAGTACCTGCTGGCCAGCCTGGACCAGAGCCTGCGCCGCATGGGCCTGGAGTACGTCGACGTCTTCTACTCCCACCGCCCCGACCCCGACACGCCCCTGGAGGAGACCATGGGCGCGCTGGACACCGCCGTCCGGCAGGGCAAGGCCCTGTATGTGGGCATCTCCAACTACAGCCCCGAGCAGACCCGCGAGGCCGCCCGCATCCTGGCCGGCCTCGGCACCCCGCTGCTGATCCACCAGCCCTCGTACTCGATGTTCAACCGCTGGGTCGAGGACGGCCTGCTCGACGTCCTCGACGAGGCGGGCGCCGGCTCGATCGCCTTCTCCCCGCTGGCCCAGGGTCTGCTCACCGACCGCTACCTGTCCGGCATCCCGGCCGGATCCCGGGCCGCGGGCGACAGCCCGTTCCTGACGGCCGAGGGCATCACCGAGGAGACGCTGGCCACGGTCCGCGCGCTCGACTCCATCGCGCGGCGGCGCGGCCAGACCCTGGCGCAGACGGCCATCGCCTGGGTCCTGCGCGGCGGGCGCGTGACCTCCGCGCTCGTCGGGGCCAGCAGCGTGAGGCAGCTGGAGGACAACGTCGCGGCCGCCGGCAACCTCGACTTCACCGACGACGAGCTCGCCGAGATCGAGAGCCACCTCGCCCGCCGGGCCGGTTAGGCCGGGCCGCTCCCGGGAAACCCGGGCTCCCGGAAGTCCGTGGTCCGGGGCCCGGGAGTCCGGAGCCCGGGAGAGGAGCGGGGCATGGCCATCTCCGTGACGGTGTGGACCGAGTGCGGCCCGGACGACGGCGGGATCGCCGCCGTCTACCCGGAGGGAATGCACAACGCCATCGCCGGCGCCCTCGCCCCCCACGGCGAGTTGCGCGTGCGCACGGCCACCATGGACGAGGAGGAGCACGGGCTCGGCGGCACGGTGCTGGAGGAGACCGACGTCCTGTTCTGGTGGGGCCACAAGCGGCACGGCGAGGTGGACGACGAGGTCGTGGCGCGGGTGCACGCCCGGGTGCTGGAGGGCATGGGGCTGGTCGCCCTCCACTCCAGCGCGGAGTCGAGGGTCTTTCGCGCCCTGACGGGCACCAGCGGCCGGATCTCCGGCTGGCGCCACGGCGACCGCGAGGTGGTGTGGACGGTCGACGTCACGCACCCGGTGGCCGCCGGGGTGCCGCGGCCGGTGGTCATCGGGGAACAGGAGATGTACGCCGAGCCGTTCGACGTGCCCGCCCCCGACGAACTGGTCTTCGTCTCCTCCTTCGCGGGCGGGGAGGTCTTCCGCAGCGGGATGGCCTGGCGCCGGGGGCTCGGCAGGGTCTTCTACTTCAGCCCGGGCCACGAAGAGTACCCGGTCTACCGCCACGCGGGCGTCCGCACCGTCCTGGCCAACGCGGCCTTCTGGGCGGCCGGTCCGGCGGGACCGGGCGGTCCCGCCGGACCGGTGGGGGCTCCGGTGCCCTGGACGTCGCAGCCGCGCGAGAAGGGCTGGTACGAGCGGTGAGGTGCGGGCCGCGGCGTGTCCGCCCCCGCGCCGGGCCTCAGCTCCCGGCCGACAGCCGCCCCGTCGCCAGGCCGTCGCTGATGTCGCGCGACAGGCGCGAGGCCAGCTCGTCCAGGCGTCCGCGGTACTCCTCGAACTCGGTCAGCCGCCGGAACACCTCGCTGTAGCGCGCCTGCTCGGCCAGCGGTAGCTGGAGCACCTGGAGTCTGCGCACGTCCACCCGGGATGCGCTGGAGGCGTGGGTGCCCGCCTGGCGGCCGTTTGAGGGCGCGCGCAGACAGCCCGCGAGGAACCAGGCGTCCACCTTCTCCGGATCCACGCGCAGCGCGTACAACTGGGCGCCGAGCACGGTGGGCGGGCCCTGGTGCACCCAGGCGGCGAAGGCGCGGATCACCCCGGCCACCACCACGTCGCCGGACCTGGCCACCAGCATTCCGCGGTCGGAGACGTCCGAGGTGTGCAGCCAGCCCGTCGGCCCGCCGCCCTGGAGCAGGTCCGGCACGGTCAGCAGGGGCAGACCGTCCTCGCCCGCCTCGCCGCTTCGTACCGTGCCGTCCGGCGGCTGCTGGCCGCCGCGCAGGGTGAGCGCCCCGGCCCGGGCCAGGTCGCCCACGGTCGTCCTGGGCTGCGCGCCCCCGCCGTCCCCGGCCGGCTCCAGAGCGGACAGCGCCCGTCCTGCGGCGCGCAGTCCGGCCAGGGCCTCGCCGAAGCCGCTCCAGGCGCTGGCCAGGTCGAGTTCATCGCCGCCGGGGGCGGGGGAGACGTGGCGCCCGGGAGTGAGGTCGACCTCGTCGTCCAGCAGTTCGATGACGGCCATGCGCCGGGCGCAGTCCGGCAGTTCGGCCGCCCCGCTGTCGTAGGCGCGCACCGCGGTCCGTACGAAGTCGCCCAGCGCGTCCCAGTCCACCCCGCCCTCGCGTGAGGCCGCCGCACGCCGGGAGGCCGCCGCGTCGGCGAGCAGGACCCCGTTGTCCTCGGCGGGTCCTGTGCCCTCGGGGGCGCGCAGCAGCCACAGGTGCAGCGAGACGCTGTGCGGCTGCGCGCAGCCGGGGGGCAGGGCGATGACGGCGCGCAGCAGCCCGGCGCGCAGCAGCGCGCCGCGGATCCTGCGGCCGGCCCGGCGGGAGGCGACGGCCGGCGGCAGCAGCAGCACGGCGGTGCCGCCCGGCCGCAGCCGGGCCAGGGCGTGCTGGACCCAGGCGAGCTCGGACTCGGTGCGCGGCGGCAGGCCGTGCACCCAGCGCCGGTCGGTGGACAGCTCCTCGTAGCCCCAGTCGCGTTCGTTGAAGGGCGGGTTGCACAGGACGACGTCCGCGGCGGCCCGCTCGTGCGGGTCGGCGCGCAGGGAGTCGCCCTCCCGTACGTCCGCCGTCACCCGCACCCCGCCCGCACCGGCCTTGCCGGTCTTCCCCGTTTTCCCGGCAGCGCCCGCCTCGCCGGTGACGAACGCCAGCCGTGCGGCGGCCAGCGCGGCCAGCGCCGGGTCGCTGTCGCAGCCCAGCAGGCGGACGCGTGCCGCCCCCGCGTCCGCCTCGGCCCGCGCGGCGGCGTCCAGCAGATGACCCGCGCCGCAGGCCGGGTCGAGCACGGTCGCCCCGCCGTCCCCGGCCGGGGACGGGCGCGCCGCCAGGGCGACCTCGGCCATCAGGTCCGCCAGGGGCCGGGGACTGGCGCTGACCTGGCGGACATGGGCGTCCAGCCAGCGCTGCAGCAGGAACTCGAAGACCTCCCGCGCCCCTTCGCGCCGTCCCAGCGCCACGGCCTCGTCGACCAGTTCACCGGCCTGCTCGGACAGGGGCGCGGCGTGCGCGGGGGCCTGGCCGCCGAGCATCCGCCGTCCGGCCTCGGCGATGGCCAGACCCGTCTCGTCCCGGCTGCCGAGGGCCTCGAAACCGGGCCAGAGCAGCTCGCGCCCCCCGATCTCCTTGAGCTTGTCGTTCTCCCGCAGCCACCGCTCGATCTCGGCGAGGGAGAACTGGGGGCTGGCGTCGGTGCCGCCGATCCGGGCGGGGAAGGTGTCGTGGCGGCGCCGCCAGTTGCTGACGGCAGCCCGCCCCACCCCGGCGATCCGCGCGATCTCCGCGAGGGTGACCGGCACTGAGCGTGTTGAAGGCATCGAGATCTCCGGGGTCGGATCGGTCGGGGCTGCCACAGGCAACTGTTCGAATTCAAAGCTCCGATGGGAGCGCCGGGAATCGAACAGTCGGTGTCACTGGGCAGGTTACTACGGCGTTTGACACCGTTCACAGAACGAGGCGCCCGGGGTCGTCCGGAACGGGCCGTGAGGGGCGTCCCGGAGCGCGGCGGGCGGTCAGCCGCGCTCCGGGAGCGGGTCGGCGAAGTGCCAGCCGCGTGCGAGGAGTTCGTCGACGGCGGCCACCGCCGCGCGCAGGCGCTCCCGGTGGGACCCGCCGACGACCAGGTGAGGCAGGCCGCGGCGGCTCAGCTCGGCGCGGAAGCGGCCGGTCATCCAGGCCCGCAGATGCTCCCCGTCGCGCAGCCCGTCGTCCTCGAACGGCACGCCGGTGTGGTCGGTCAGCAGCCACAGATGGTGTCTGCCGCGGGCGGCCACGGCCTCCACCCGGGGGCTTCGGCGGCCGGTGTAGCGCTCGTGCCAGACCGTGGTGGCCAGGGCGTCGGTGTCGCAGAAGAGCACGGGGGAGCCGGTCCGCGCGGCGGCGTCCTCCGCGGCGAGCTGGCGCTCGGCGATCAGCTCGAACTCCTCCGGCTCCCAGACGACCTCCCCGAACGGGGCGCCGGGCCGCCGCGCCCGCAGCCGCGCGTACTTCTCCTCGCTGTACCGCCGCCCGTACTCGGGCGCCCAGCCCGTCCGGGCCCACACCCCGCCCCGCGACCGGTAGTGCTCGGCGAGGGCGCGGGAGAGGGTGGTGGTCCCGCTGGACTCCGCGCCCAGCACGACGACCCGGCGGGCCAGGGCCGCGCGCACCGGGGCGGCCAGGTACGGCCAGCAGCCGACGGGATCCTCGCGCACCGCGGTCCCGGAGACCGGGTACGCGGTGCGACCGGGGTCGACGGCGACGGCCGCCGCGCCGAAGCGGCGGCCCAGCTCCGCGCCGTACGCCTCGGAGGTGAAGACCGCGTCGACCGGTCCGGGCACGGCGGCGCGGAAGACCGCCATGTGGGCGTCCCAGACGGCGGGATCGGAGTAGTCGACGGGCACGTCGTCCACCGCCCCGATCACCTCCACGCCCGACTCGGGGTGCTCCTCGCGCATCCACGCCACCCGGTCGGCCAGCGGCACCGACTCCACGGAGGAGGCGCACACCAGCACGGTGAGGCGGCGGCAGCGCGCGGCGGCGGCGCGGACCAGATGGTGGTGGCCGGCGTGCGGTGGGTAGAACTTGCCCAGCACCAGCCCGTGCCCGAACTCCTTGCCCGGCTGCCCGGGTCTCCCGCCCGCGCCCCCGCTCACGCGGCGGCCCCCACCGGGGCCGCCGGGCCGGTGCGGCCGGTCAGCTCGCGCCGCCAGCCGATCAGCCCGGCCACGCACAGGGCCATGAAGCCCAGGTAGAGCAGTGAGGTGAGGTACAGCCCCTTGTGGGCGTACAGGGGCACGTAGACGACGTCGGCGGCGATCCACAGGTACCAGGACTCCACCTTCTTGCGGCACTGGCCGTAGGTGGCGGCCAGCGACAGCGCGGTGGTCAGGGCGTCCCAGAAGGGCACGGTGGAGTCGGTGGCCCGGTCCAGCAGCACGGTCAGCGCGGCGGTGGCGGCCGCGGTCGCGCAGGCCAGGACCCACCAGGTGCGGACGCCGGTGCGGCTGACCGGCAGCCGGCCGGAGGTCGACCGGGGGCCGCCGGCGACCCACGACCACCAGCCGTACAGGGCCAGCGCGATGTAGACGACCTGGAGCCCGGCGTCCGCGTACAGCCCGGCGCCGGCGAACAGGAGGATGAAGAACAGGTTGTTGGCGATGCTGATCGGCCAGTTGGCGATGTGCTGGCGGGCGACGAGCCACACGCACAGCCCCCCGCTGCCGAAGCCGAGCACCTCCACCCAGCTGACGGGGCTGCCGAGCAGGGTGAAGAGGGGCTGCTGGAGGGGAGCGAGCAGGTCCGCGACGGTGTCCACGCGGCGACCTCCTTAATTGTCAAAGTGACGATAAGGGGGTCGGTCCGGTGGTGGCAAGGGATTTCACGGGGGAGTGCGGCGATGCCCGGCCTCGGAGACGCCGACGCGGTCCACGCCGGTGGCGCGGTCCCAGACCACCTCGCCGTCCGCCTCCACGAACAGGACCCGGTGCCAGGGGATCTCCCCGCCGGGGACGAAGGAGAGCAGGGGCACGCGCTCGGGCGCGGCGCCGCGCTGCCGGATCCCCAGCACGAAGCGGGCCGGATCCAGGCGCGGATCCCAGCGGATCTGGTGGTAGACCTCCTCGCTGGTGCGCATCACCCCTCCTCCCCGCCGGGCTCAGCCCGGAACGCCACCGGTGTCCGCGTCCGCCCCGTCCGCCGACAGGAGTTCCTTCTCGCCGATGAGGGCGGCCGAGCCGGGGCCGTGCAGGCGTGGGCCCCGGCCACCGTGCCCAGGCGGGCGCACTCCAGCACGTCGCGTCCGGCGAGGCGGCCGTAGAGGAAGCCGCAGGCGAACGCGTCGCCCGCGCCGTTGGAGTCCACCACCGGCCCCGGCGGTACGGCCGCCGGGACATGGTGCGGGTCGGGGCCGGCGCCCCGGGCGAGGACATAGGCGCCCTCCGCGCCCGCCGTGGCGACCACCGCCTCGGCCCGGCCCTCGCGCAGGATCTTCCGCATCAGGGCGGGCGTCCCCTCGCCCGCGCCCGCCGCGCTGAGGAAGACGAGGTCGGAGCGGAGGGCGAACTCCCGGTGGTGGTCGGCCAGCCCGTCCCAGTCGTGCAGATCGGTGGAGACGGGTACGCCGAGGACTTCGATGTCGTCGTAGAGGAAGCGCGCGAAGTCCATGACGGTCAGGTGGACGTGGCGGGCGCGCCGCAGGTGGGGCAGGTGGAACTCCCGCGGCATGCGCAGTCCCGCCGGGTCGCGGCCGTCGTAGAAGGACATGCGGCGGCCGGCGGCGTCGACCAGGTTCACCGCGCGGCGGGTACCGGCGGGAGAGACCAGCGGGAAGAACTCCACGCCCCCCTCGGCCATCCGCTCGCGGACCAGGGTGCCGGGCCAGTCGTCGCCGACGAAGTCCACGAGCGCGGTCCGCAGACCGAGCGCCCGGGCACCCAGCGCGACGTATCCGCCGGTGTGGCCGGGGTGCTCCTCGACGGGGCCGACGGGGACGGAGTCGGCGAGCGGGACCGGCAGGGAGCCGACGCGGACGACGGTGTCCACCCCGCTGCCCCCGACCACCAGGACGTCGTACTCCGTGTGCCGACCGGTCATCGCTGCGCCTCCCACGTTCGTGCGGCCCTCCCAGTATGTGCGAGGCGACGTGGCCGCCCAGGAGCCGGACGCCCCTGCCCCGGCCGTCATGGAACCGTCCCGGCGCT
Source organism: Streptomyces sp. SS8 (assembly GCF_054072955.1). NCBI lineage: Bacteria > Bacillati > Actinomycetota > Actinomycetes > Kitasatosporales > Streptomycetaceae > Streptomyces > Streptomyces sp. SS8. The sequence continues at coordinate 87,871 of NZ_JBSVCZ010000008.1, read as the reverse complement.
ACCGAGCCCGCCCCACCGCCTCCGGGCCGCCGCCCACGCCGCGGCCCGGAGGCGGTACGGTCGGCCGATGCCCTTACGGAGAAGAACCCGCGCCGCCGCACTGGCCCTGCCGCTCTGCGCCGTCCTCCTGACCGCCTGCACCGGCGGGCAGGAGCGGGAGCGCCCCGGCGCCGGCCCCACGGCCGTGGGCACGGCCGCGCCCGCCGGGGCGAAGGCGCTGGCCGAGCGCTACCGCGAATCCGGCGGCGACGAGGACGTCTACGCCGTCCAGCGGGAGCCCGGCCCCGGCGGCGTGCCCCTGCTGACCGTCCGCAGCCGCGCCACGGACTCGGACGCGGAGAGGTTCGACCGGCTGAAGGAGTCCCTCGTCTTCTTCCTGGTGCAGGTGGAAGGCGTCTCGCTGGAGCGGGGATACCTGATGGACGTCTTCGGACGGGACGGCTCCCTGCTGCACCGCCTGGACGCCCGCCCCTGAACCGGCTCACTCCCCGCAGCGGAGCGGGCCGGTTCAGGCCGCGGCCCCCGGCCGCGCGGCGGACGCGGCCGCGACGGCCGCGTCCAGCGGGTCGCGCGCCGGGCGGCCGAGGAGGCCGGCGAGATCGGGGCCGGTGCCGTCCAGGAAGCCGTGCCGGACGCCGGTCGCGATCGAGACGAGCATGGGCGGCTGGAACGGCAGCAGACCCGGCATCCCCTCGGCGATCCTGCGCCGGTACTCGCCCAGGCCGATGGTCCGGTGCGGAACGCCGAGCCGGCCGGCGACCCGCTCCGCCGTGACCGGAGTGCCGGTCAGGTCGTAGGTGCGCCCCTCGTGCCGTGCCGGATCCGCCGCGACGGCCGCCGCGGCCTCGGCGAGGTCCGCACGGGCGACCGCCGCCAGGGCGCCGTCGCCGAACGCCGACTCCACCGCGCCGTCGGCCCACATCAGCAGGCCGCCGAAGAGTTCGGCGTACAGGCCGTTGCGCAGGATCGTCCACGGCAGGCCGCAGGCGCGTACGAGTCGTTCGGTCGCACGGTGCGCGAGCGCGAAGGCGAGGTGGTCGCCGGCGCCGGCCAGACTCGTGTAGACGACGTGGCCGACGCCGTCGCGGACGGCCGCCTCCAGCACGGCCGCGTGCCGCCCGACGACCCGGTCGTCCTCGGCGTAGCCGGCGGAGACCAGCAGCAGCGTCGACACGCCGGTGAGGTCCATGTCCGCGGGATCGTCGAAGTCGAGCCGCCGCATTCCCCCGCCGGGGGTGCGGCTGCCGCCCGTCGCGTTCGCGCCGCGGGCACGCAGCGCCGCGAGCGCGGCCGAGCCGAGGTTTCCGTTGGCTCCGGTCACCAGGATCGTGTCGGTCACAAGTCCTCCGCCGTGGTTCTCTCCGGTAACTACGATCGATCCTGATCGGCCCGTGTACCGGCCACAAGGAGGCAGTTCGATGTCACCCACGCACACCGGGGTAACCACCGCGCCCGCCGACCTCGCCCCCTGCGGGCAGGAGGACCACCCGGACTGCGGGATCCGTGACGTCCTGGACCGCATCGGGGACAAGTGGTCGGTCCTGGTGATCGTCGAACTCGCCGGCGGGCCGCGCCGCTTCCGGGAACTGCAGCGCGCGATCGACGGGATCTCCCAGCGGATGCTCACCCTCACCGTGCGCAGGCTGGAACGCGACGGACTCGTCCTGCGCACCGTCTACCCGACCGTCCCGGCCCAGGTCGACTACCGCCTGACCGAGACCGGTGCCGGACTGACCCATCTGGTCAAGGCGCTGGCCGACTGGTCACTGGCCCATCGCGCCGCCATCGCGGAGGCACGGCACCGCTACGACCGGACCCACCCCGGCCACGACATCCGGTAACGGGCGTCCACTGCCGGATGTCGTGGCCGGGGCGGGCCGACGCCCACCGGCCTACGCGGGGCCGGTGGGCGTCGGCGCGGGGCACGCGGGCACGCGGTACGGCCGGGGCGCCGGGGGCAGGGAGCGGGTCGCGGGTCAGGCCCGGGGCGCCCCGTGCCCGGCGGCGACACGCCGCCCCACGGCGGGCGGGGGCAGCGGGGCGATCTCCCGCTCGAAGAACTCCGTGAAGTCCTCGCCGCGCTCGTAGAGCGCGTCGAAACCGGCCGCCGTCTCGGCGATCAGCGCCGGACCGGCGTAACGCCTGGCGCCCGCCGCGTCCCCGTTCTCGTAGACCACCTCGTACATGGCCCGGTCCCCGAGGATCACGACCTCTGGCACGGGCCTCTCGCGCTCGGCCTCCGCGATGGCGCGGGCGTCGATCGCCCTGATCTCGTCGCCCAGTTCCACCTTGAGGCGGAGGACGAAGAACTCCCACTGCACATACGGCGTGACGGGGAACTCCACCACCCGCAGGCGGCGCTGCCGGACCCCGAGGCGTTCCGCTTCCCGCAACTGCCGCGTATAGACCTCGCGTTTCTCCTCGACGAGGGACAGGGCCTTCTCCCACTCCCCGGAGTCGAAGGCCTCCCAGCTCGGGAAGCCGCGTTCCCTGAAGTGCTGGCCGCGCTCGAGCTTCCTCAACTCCCGGATCCCGCTCTCGAAGACGCGGTAGAAGTCCTCGTGGTACCTCTTCCGGTCGAGGCGCACCGATTCACCTGCCGGGAATGACTCAAACATTGGGGATATCCGGTTTCGCCGCGATCATCATGCTCCTGGGGATGACCACCAGCCGCTCGTCGGCTCCGATCGACACACCGGCCGGCAGGTTCTTTCCGAGTGATTCCGTGAGGTCCCGTCCGATGACGGCGATGTCCCCGTTCCCGAGCTCCCAGATGTCCGGACAGTCGGCGTTGTCGGTCGTTACCCCCAACTCCTGAGGGGATTTGCCGATCCTCCCTTTGAAGTCGGTTCCGGCATCGGCTTCCCAGGGCCTGTCCACAGCTGCCACCCCTCCGGCCGGATCAAGTGACCGGCCATGCTGACCAGCGCAAACGCGGCAACTGTAGTGAGGGGAAACGGCTTGAGGAACATGCTTTCGGGCCAACCGGCGGGAGGCGATTCCGGAACCTCCGTGAGGCCGCGGTCTCATCAGGTGTCCTGAAGAGGAGCGCACGCTATGAGGCGTGGGGCCGAAGTACGCGGTGGGCGCGGCTCCGGCCCGCGGGAGTCCGGTGCACGCGGCGGCTGTCGTCGGTGTCATGTGCCCACCGTGCCGGGCCGCCGGCGCCCCACGCCACGATGACGGCGCGTACAGGCAGGCGTGTACGGACGGTGGCCCCGCGGCGTACGAGCACCCGGCCCCCAGCGCCTCGTTGGACATGTACGACGCATCCACGACATGTGCGACGAGGGGGCCACTCATGGCGAACATCGACGGCGGACCTGGGACGTCCGACAGCCTGAAGACCTTCGGGGCGGTGCTCAAGGTCTTCCGCGAGCGCGCGGCGCTGACCCGGGAGCAGCTCGCGGAGGAGGTGATCTACTCGCCGCACACGATCAGTTCGATCGAGCAGGGCCGCCGTATGCCGCCCGAGGACTTCGTCGAGCGGGCGGAGGAGGTTCTGGACGCCTTCGGCGTCCTGCGTGTGGCGGCGCGGAACGTGGCGCGGCAGCCGGGGCTGGCGGCGTGGTTCCGGCTGTGGGCGCAGCTGGAGAAGACGGCGGTGACCCTGTGCGTCTACGAGTGCCGGGTGGTGCCCGGCCTGCTCCAGACGGAGGCGTACGCGCGGGCGGTCATGCTCGACGTCCCGCCGCCGCCCACCGAGAAGGAGCTGGCAGAGCGGATCGCCGCGCGGCTGGCGAGGAAGGAACTGCTGCGGCGCGAACCGCCTATCGCGCTCAGCTTCATCATCGAGGAGGCGGTGCTGCTGCGCCGCACCGGCGGGGACGAGGTCACACGAGAGCAGCTCGACCACCTCATCGAGTGCGCGCGGCTGTGGAACGTCGAGATCCAGATCATGCCGCTGCGCCAGCCTCACCACGCGGGCACGGACGGCCCGATGCAGCTGATGGAAACGCGGGAGCACAGGTGGATCGGATACGCGGAGGGGCAGCAAACCGGCCAGCTCGTAGCCGGACCGAAAGACGTCAGCCTGATGCAGATGCGCTATGCCAGGATGCGTTCGCAGGCCCTGTCCCCGGCGGACTCGGTCGAACTGTTGAAGCGGATGCGAGGAGAGCTATGAGCAGCGCAGGCGACGAGCTGAACTGGTTCAAGAGCAGCCACAGCGGTTCCCAGGGAGATAGTTGCGTGGAGGTCGCGTACCGCCCCGGAGCCGTGCACGTCCGCGACTCCAAGGAGGAGGACGGCCCGGTCCTCGCCGTCTCCCCGTCCGTGTGGGAGGACTTCCTGGGCCGCGCTGCCGCTCGCTGAGGGATGCGGCTGGGCCGTTCAGTAGGGTGCCCGCCCGGGGGGAGGGCCCGGGCGGGCCACCGCTGGCCGTTCCCGGACGGCGCGGGGCGGGCGGGCGGTGAGGGCTACCGCGGCACGATCGGACGCCCGCCGCCGCGCCGCCGGCCGGCCTCGAAGGAGGCCAGGACGATGAGGGTGAGCGCGACGAGCGGGAGGGTGAACCACAGCATGACGGTGGTGAACCTCTCGAGTGCGTCGTGCTCGGTGGCCGCGAGCAGCACGTAAGCCGTGTAGGCGCCGTAGAGGGCCAGGAACAGCACGCCCTCCCAGCGGGCGATCGCGAGCCCGGTGAACGCGACCGGCAGCAGCGCGACCGAGGAGGCGATCATGAGCGGGATGTCGAGGGCGACCGCGGCCGGCGCCACCGGCACCCCGCCCGGGGCGACCACACCGGCCAGCCCCAGCACCACGCAGATGTTGAAGAGGCAGCTGCCCACGATGTTGCCCACCGCCAGGTCGCGCTCCCCGCGCCGGGCCGCGATCAGCGAGGTGGCCAGCTCGGGAAGCGAGGTGCCCACCGCCACCACGGTGAGCCCGATCACCAGGCTGCTCACCCCGAACCCGGTCGCGATCCCGACCGCCCCGTCCACGAGCATGCGGGCTCCGACGGCCAGCAGGCCCACGCCGACCGCCACGGCCGCGAGCTGCGTCCACAGCGGCCGCTGCGCGCCCTGTCCGGCCTCCGCGCCGGAGGGCCCGGGGCCGGTCTGCCGGCGGCCCATCACCAGGGCCAGCGCGGTGTAGCCGACGATGATGAGCAGCAGCAGCACACCGTCGCCCGCGGTGACGGCGCCGTCCGCCGCCAGGGCGAGCAGCAGCACGGACACCCCGACGAGGATGGGCAGGTCCAGACGCACCAGCTGGGACCTGACGGTCAGCGGCAGCACGATCGCCGAGGCGCCGAGGATGAGGAGCACGTTGACCATGTTGCTGCCCACCACGTTGCCGACGGCAAGGTCGGGCTCGCCGCTCAGAGCCGCGCCGAGGGTGACCGCCAGCTCCGGCGCCGAGGTGGCGAACGCCACCACCGTCAGGCCGATGACGAGCGGTGAGAGCCCGAGCCGTGCCGCCAGCCCGGAGGCTCCGCGCACCAGCAGCTCCCCGCCACCGACGAGTACGACCAGTCCGCCCGCCACCAGCAGGACCTCGGCAATATCCACACCCCGCAGCGTAGGCAGCCATCGGTGAGCCGTCGCGCCGCCGGCCGCCGTGCCGCTCTTTCGCCGGGCCGAACTCACCCACTCGTCGGCCGACCGGCCCACCTGGCCGCGGCATCACGTACGGCCGTACCGCTCGCCGAGGGGTGCGGCCGGGCCGTTCGGTAGGGTGCCCGTCCGGGGAGGGCCCGGACGGGCGGCCACGGCCGCACAGCGCGTCCCATGACCACGGACGCGGGCACTGCCTTCCGGCCCCGACCCCGCGGAGCGGACCACGAAAGAGACGGGGGAGAGCCCATGACGGCCGACCACGCCATACCCAAAGCCGGAGCCGGAGGCAGCCCGCCGCCGGACAGCGACACGGTCATCGACGTACGCGGTCTGCGGATGCGCTACCGCACCCAGGACGTGCTCAAGGGGGTGGAGTTCACCGCCCGCCGGGGCGAGGTCCTCGTACTGCTGGGCCCGAACGGTGCGGGCAAGACGACCACCATCGAGGTCCTGGAAGGCTTCCGGATGCGCTCGGCCGGCGACGTGACCGTCCTGGGCGCCGACCCCGCCCACGGGGACGAGCGGTGGCGCGCGCGACTGGGCATCGTCCTGCAGTCCTGGCGCGACCACGGCAAGTGGCGGGTGCGGGAGTTGCTGGAACACCTGGGCGCCTACTACGCGCCGTACTCCACCGACCTCGTCCGGCGCCCCTGGGACACCGACGACCTCATCGCCGCCGTCGGCCTGACCGAACAGGCGCACAAGCGGGTCGCGACCCTGTCGGGCGGGCAGCGCAGGCGCCTGGACGTGGCCGTCGGCATCGTGGGCAGGCCCGAACTGCTGTTCCTGGACGAACCGACGGCAGGTCTGGACCCGGAGGCCAGGAACGAGTTCCACGGCCTGGTGCGCGGGCTCGCGGACGAGAAGACCACCATCTTGATGACCACCCACGACCTCGCCGAGGCGGAGAAGCTCGCCGACCGGATCCTCATCCTGGCCGGCGGCCGGATCGTGGCCGACGGCCCGGCCGCGGAGCTGTCCCGGCAGGCGTCGGCCGAGGCCACCGTGCGCTGGACGCGGAACGGGAAGCCCTTCGAGCAGGCGACGGCCGAGCCCACCCGGTTCGTCCGCAAGCTGTTCGAGGAGCACGGCGATGCGATCGGCGGACTGGAGGTGCGCCGGGCGAGTCTGGAGGACACCTATCTGACGATGGTGCGGGAGCTGGAGGCGGGCCGCGTCACCGGCGAGCAGGCGGCACACGCCTTCGGGGAGGGAGCGCGATGAACAACCCGGTGTGGTACGCGGCCAGGACGGGCCTGCGGCGCGGCTGGACGGAACTCAAGCAGACCTTCACCAGTGGCCAGGACGTGTTCGGGTACGTGCTCTGGACCATCCTCCTCATCGTGCCGCTGTTCCTGGTCGGGGACGAGGCGCTGGAGGGCGCGGGCATCTCGGCGGGCGCGTTCATGCTGCCGAGCATGCTGGGGATGACGCTCGCCTTCACCGGGATGATGACCACGGCGCAACTGCTGGCGACCGAGCGCGAGGACGGCACGCTGCTGCGCGCCAAGGCCGTTCCCCACGGCATGGTCGGCCATCTGGTCGGCAAGGTCGTCATGGTCTCGGGCACAGCCCTGGTCTCCATGGCGCTCCCCTTCGCCGTCGGCGTGTTCATGGTCGACGGAGTCGCCCAGCGCGGCGGGGGCGCGCTGCTGACGCTGGTGTGGGTGGTGCCGCTGGGCCTCCTGGCGACCCTGCCGGCGGGCGCCGTCATCGGCTCGCTGGTCACCAGCCCGCGCACCATCGGGCTGCTGATGCTCCCGGTGATGGGGCTGGTGGTGATCTCCGGGATCTACTTCCCCCTGACGGAGCTGCCCGAGTGGCTGCAACTCCTCGCCCAGGTCTTCCCCGTGTACTGGCTCGGCCTCGGTCTGCGCGCCGCGCTGCTGCCGGACGTGGCGGTGGCCGCCGAGATCGGCGAGTCCTGGCGGTACCTGGAGACGGTGGGCGTACTGGGCGCCTGGGCGGTCGCCGGACTGCTCCTCGCACCGCCCGTCCTGCGCAGGATGGCCCGCCGCGAGTCCGGGGCCGCGATGGCCGAGCGGCACCGCAAGGCGATGCAGCGGGTCGTCTGACGAGAGGGCCCTGTGACGAGAGGCCCGGCACGACGGGCCGGCGGTCCCGCCCTCCGCCCGGAGGGCGGGACCGCCGCGCGTCGCGGACGGGGCGGCCGCCGCGCCGGGCCGACGGCTGTACGAGAGCCCGTGGGATTCGGCGGAACGGCACCCGCGTGACCGGTCCGGTGCGATGATCACCGAACGGTCCCGCTCCCCGGCACGCCACCCGGCGGCCCGGGCCGCACCGCGACAGCGGACCGACGGAAAGGGAAGCAGCATGCGCAGACTCGTCTACTACGTCGCCATCACCCCCGACGGTTTCATCGCGGGCCCGGACGGCGCGGACCCCACTGGTCCGAACGGCTTCTGGCCCCTTGCGGAGGACTACATCCGGCACCTCGTGGCCGAGTACCCCGAGACACTGCCCGCGCAGGCCCGGCAGGCGCTGTCCGTCACGGCGGAGGGCACACGCTTCGACACCGTGCTCGAAGGCAGGCGCAGCTACGAGATCGGCCTGGCGGCCGGGGTCACCGACGCCTACCCCCACCTGCGCCATCTGGTCTTCTCCCGGAGCATGACCGAGAGCCCGGACCCGGCCGTCGAACTCGTCGCCGACGACCCGGTGGCGACCGTCCGGGAACTCAAGCGGCAGGACGGCAAGGACATCTGGCTGATCGGCGGCGCCGAACTGGCCGGCTCCCTCTACACCGAGATCGACACGCTGATCCTCAAGATCGCTCCGCTGACCATCGGCGACGGAATCCCGATGTTCTCCCGCAAGGCATCCTTCGATCCGCGTGCCTGGACACTCACCGGCCACACGGTCCTCGACAGCGGCGCGGTGATCCTCACCTACACGCGCGCCGCGGGCTGACACGCCCGGCGGAGCGCGTACGGGTCGCGGCCGCCGACCGGCCGGGGCGGTGGAGCCTGGGGGTTTTCCGTAGCCGAGCCAGATGGCGGGCGGGGGCTCGTGGCCGGCGGTGTCCTGTCGCGGTCGGCGCTTGTCCGCCATCGGCGCGTTCCCTCTTGTGGTCGGTCTGCCCGGACCAACCGCGAGGGGGCCTTCCGGTCACGGCCCGCACCCGTACAGAACCCGGCCCGGCCCGTACACGGCACGTCGGCGAAGCGGACACGCCCGGTGGCGCGAACCCTGGGGCGCGGGTGTGCGGGAGGTGGGAGGGTGGGAGTCGGCGAGGGCCGGTCAGCGCGCGTTGATCGGACGTTGACGAAACGTTGATCGGCGCCGGGCAGGCTTCCTGGCATGGCAATTGATTACTCCGGTCCGGTCGGGCAGCTGACCGGATGGTGGGAGCGCGCGCTGTGCGCGCAGATCGGCTCCGAGCCCTTCTTCCCGGAGCCGGGCAGGACTCCCGTGGACGCCAAGAAGATCTGTCAGTCGTGCGAGGGGCGCATCGAGTGCCTGGAGTACGCCCTCGCCAACGATGAGCGCTACGGGGTGTGGGGCGGGCTGTCGGAGGAGGAACGGCGCAGACTCAGGCGCAGCGCCTGACGTCCGCGCGGAACGGGGGAACGGGGGACGACAGAGGGGAGAAACGGGGGAACGGGGGAGGCTCGGTGCGGTGTCCGACGCGTTGTGGGGGCGTGTCAGGCACCGCGCCGAGCCGCGCGGTAACCGCCCACGGCGTCCGCGCAGGGCCGCGGGCGGGAGGCGAGTTCGCAGCCGATCGGCTCCGCGTCCGGCGCCGGGGGAGGGGCAGGACGGTGCGGCGCGGGCGGACGTTCCGGGAGGCCGGATCGGGGAGGACGGCCGGACGCGGCACCGGATCGCGCGGCACCAGGCACTCGCGGTACGGGGCGAGGCCGTCGACGCGCGGGTCGCGTCCCTCGGTGAGGGCGCGCTCGCCGGGCCGGACCGGTTCGTCCAGGCTGCGGACCGGTCCGGCCACGCGGGCCCTCGCCACGACCCGGCCGAGGTCGGGGGCGGGGTTGCGGAAGCAGCCGCGCGTTGTGTGGAGCAGCACCTCCTCGCCCTCGGCCAGGGCGGCGGAACGGCCGGTGGGGAAGGCCGTGCGCCGGACGGTGACGAACCGGATCGGAGCACTCCGGCCGCCGGTGGTCACGAGGTGCGTCGCCGCCATGGGGAAACCCGGTCGGGGCGCGCGGCGGGGAGAGCCGGATCAGTCGCCGGGCTCTCCGCCCACCAGATAGGTGCCGCCCGGGCGGTGGGGGGTCAGCTCCACCTGGACCCGGTGCGTGGTGTCCCGGCTGAGCCCGCCGCCCAGGTCGGCCGTGACGACGCCGATGCGCAGGCCGGTGCGGCCGCTGCCCTCGCGGCGGACCTGGACGGCCATCTCCAGGCACACCCTGTCCACGGTGAAGCGCAGCCCGTCGCCGGTGGCGTCGCCCTCGCGCTGCGCCGCCGCCAGGTCCGCGCGGACCTGGCGGATCACATCGGCCAGACCGATGTCGCCGGCGTTGCCGCTGCCGCGGTCGTCCGAGCCCCTCATGCCCCAACCCCCTTGCACATTTCACCGGTTGACACCGGGAGACTACAGAGAGAGGCGGCCCGGGCGTATGCTGCGGCGCCATGGGAGACCGCACGGGGGACGGTGTCGCACAGGGGACGCGCGGGATGCCGTGGCTGGCGCGCATCCGTTCGCAGGACACGCGCGCGGTCGTCGGCTCGGGCGTGCTGCTCGGCGGGGACACGGTGCTGACCTGCGCCCATGTGCTGCCCGACCGCACCTCCCCGGTCCTCGTGGAGTTCCCCGAGATCGAGGGGGCCGCCGGTTCCACCGCCACTGTCGCCGACGGCGGCTGGTTCCCCCGGCGCGGCGAGGACCGCGCGGACCTGGCCCTGCTGCGGGTGCACCGCCCGCCGCCCGGCGGCCACTCCGCGCCGCTGCTGCGGGCGGCGATGCGGGACATGCGGGTGGAGATGTGCGGCTACGCCGACTCCGTACGGCACGCCCGGGGCGCGGCCCTCGCGGCCACGGTGAGCCTGCCGTTCGGCGAGCGCGTACAGCTCAACGTCGCTCCGGAGCACCTGCCGCGGCGCGGTTTCAGCGGCGGCCCGGTGCTGGACATGGGCGACCCGCCCGGAGTGCTGGGCATCACGGTCACCGCGTCCGCGGAGTCCGGGGGGATCGCGCCGCTGACGATGGCGCACATGATCCCCGTCGAGACGGTCCTCAACTACCTGCCCCGGTTGGGCCGCCGGGTCCAGGGTCCGCCGGGCGTCGAGCCCTCCGTGCTCCGGGGCGGCCCGCCCGCGCGGCTGGACGAGCCGGACTACGCGGAGCGGCTCGCCGCCTGGCTGTCGGACCGGGGGCGGGCACGGTCCCCGGTCTACGTCACCGAGGTCCGGCCCGGCTCCGGCCGCGACCGCACTCTGCGGCGGGTTCTGACCCTGGCCGACCGGGAGCTGTCGGCGGACGCTCCGGCCGCGGGCTCCACCGATCCCGGGTCCACCGTGCCCCCGGTCGGCAGCCTCGACCTGGCCGTCGACGTGCGGGGCGCGGCACCGGAGAAGGCGGTCGTCCGGATCGCCGAACGCATGAACCTCAGGGAGAGCGGCCCGGCGCGGGCCCTGGAGCGGCTGCGGGGGGCACGCACGCCGCTGACCGTCGCGCTGCTGGGCGTGGACGAGTGCGCCGACCCGGCCCGGCTGCTGGAGCTGTGCGGGGAGCTCGCCGAACGCGGCTGCCGGCTGCTGCTGGTCTTCCACCGCACCGGCACCCGGATCGGCCGGCAGGCCGAGGAGGACCTGGCGCTGCGCCACCGCACGGGAGCCCTGGCGGACCGGCTGGAGGCGCTCGACGCGCGCCTGCGGGACCTGGCCCGCGCCAGGGTGCGGCTGTCGGGAGTGGACTACCCCGGCCCGGCCGTGACCCGGCTGCACATGGACCTGGCCTGGCTGCGGCACGCCCACCGCACCGGCGCCGACCTGGACCGGTCCCGGCTTTCCGGGGCGCTGGAGGAGCTGCGGCACCGTACCGACCGGGCCGAGCGGGCGGTGGAGTCCGCGTGGGAGGCGGCCGAGCGGGGATACGGGCGGCGGGCGGAGCTGCGCGGGGAGTTGCGGGCCTACCGGCGGCTGGCCGTCCAGCACGGCCGGATCGAGGACGTCGCGCTGGACCGGGAGTACCGGGCGGCCCACGACGCGCTGCACGCGGGCCCGTTCGAGGCGGAGAGCGCGGCGCGTGCGGTGACCGGTTACACGGCCGCGGTCCGCCGTGTGCTGGGCTGGCCGCCGGAAGCGGGGGGTTCGGAGGCAGGCGGTGCCGGGACGGGCGGGACCGGAGCGGACGGTCCGGAGGCGGGCGCCCGCGAGGCGGAGGGGGAGCGGCGGTGAGCGGAGGCGGCGGGGCGGACCGCCCGGGGCACCACGCGGCCCACGGCACCGGCCACGGCGGCCCGGCCGGCGAGCGCCGCCGCCTGCTGGCCCTGCCCCCGCTGCCACCGCCCGGCGACCCGGCCTCCCTCGTCCTGACCGATCCCGTACCGCCCCTGGACGGCCGCCCCTGCGGCAAGTGCGGCAACCCGGTCGGCAGGCCCTACCGGGGCATGCCCGCCCGCCACGAGGGCTACTGCCCCCGCTGCGGCACCCGCTACTCGCTGCGCCCCCAGCTCGCGGAGGGGGAGCTGCTCGACGGCGGGCGCTACGAGGTGCGCGGCCCGCTGGCCCACGGCGGCCTGGGCTGGGTCTACCTGGCGGCCGACACCCGGCTGCGCGACCGCCCCATCGTCCTCAAGGGCGTGCTCAACCCGCACGACGACGAGGCGCGGGAGAGCATGCTGGAGGAACGCGACCAGATGATCGCCGTCGGCCATGAGTCGATCGTCCGCATCCTCGACTACGTGCACCACCGGCCCGGTGACGGCGGGATCGACGCCGACTACATCGTGATGGAGTACGTCGGAGGCAAGTCCCTGCAGGAGATCCTGGACGAGACCGCGCGGGGCCTGCGTCCGCTCGGCCCCGACGAGCCCCTGACCCTGGAGCACGTCGCCCGCTACGGGTGCCAGATCCTGGACGCCCTGGCGGCGCTGCACGAACAAGGGCTGGTGCACTGCGACATCAAGCCGGCCAACGTCATCCACCGCGGCACCCGCGTGGTCCTCATCGATCTGGGCGGCGCGCGGCGGCCGGACGGCTCCGCCCGCCGCGCGCCCGTCATCACCCCGGACTACGCCGCGCCCGAGGTGAGGGCCGGCGGCGGGCCCACCGTCGCGCACGACCTCCACACCGTCGGCCGGACCCTGGAGGAGCTGGCCGGCGCGGCCGTGGACGGTGCTCCAGGCACCCCCGGCGCTCCCGGCGCTCCCGGCACCGGGCTGGGGCACATCTCCTTCCACCGGCTGGTGGAGCGCGCCACCGACCGGGACCCCGCGCGCCGCTTCTCCTCCGCCGCCGAGATGTCCGGCCAACTGGAGGGAGTACTCAGGGAGTTGCTGTCGCTGCGGACGGGGCGCCCCCACAACAGGCCCTCCGACGTCTTCGAGCCCACCCCCACCCTCCTGGACGCCGGCCTCGGCACCGTGCCCGGGCTGGAGAACTGGCTGGGCCGCCGGGCCAGGGACTACCGGCGCACCGTCACCGCGCCCGCCCTGTGCCCGGGCCGGCCCACCCCCTCCACCGTCGCCGCCGGACTGCCCGCCCCGCTGCCGCGCCCCGACGACCCGGCCGCGGCCCAGCTGCGCATGCCCGAACCGCTCGGTCCGCGGGCGGTCGTACGGCAGTTGGAGAGGTTCCTGGGCGGGGACGGCCCGGGCACGAGCGCGGAGGTCCGGCTGCGGCTGTGCCGGGCCCATCTGGCGGCGCGGGAGGCGCTGCCGCCGGAGCACACCAGGGACCGCGGCAGGGAACTGGACGGAGCGCGGCGGCATCTGCGCGAGGCCGAGGCGGCCCTGGGAGCGGCGCCGGACGAGCGGCCCGCCCCGGACTGGCGCATCGCCTGGCACCGCGGCCTGCTCCGCCTCGCCGGGGACGAAGTGGAGCGGGCCGAGGGGCACTTCGCCGAGGTCTACGGCGCACTGCCGGGCGAGTACGCCCCCAAGCTGGCACTCGGCTACTGCGCCGAGCACCGCGGTGAGCCGGAGCGGGCCGAACGCTTCTACCACGCGGTGTGGCGGCGCAACCCGCAGCAGGGCAGCGCCGCCTTCGGTCTGGCCCGGGTCCATCTGGCCAGAGGCGACCGCGAGCGGGCCACCGAGGTGCTCGACGGGGTGACGCCCACCTCGCGGCACTACGACGCCGCCCGGATCGCGGCGGTGCGCATCCGCGCCGCCCGGCTGGCCCCGGAGCCCGGTGGCCGGCCAGGCGGCCTGCCCGACTGGCGCGGTCTGGCGGCCGTGCGGGAGGAGCTGCCCGCTCTGGAACTCGACGGCGGCGCGGACGTCGGCCCCGAACGCACCCGGCTGACCGCCGAGATCCGCGAGTGGGCGCTGGACTGGATCCAGCGGGTCGCCGGCGGTGTGAGGGAGACCGGGGGCGCGGGCGGCACGGGCGGCGGGCGGCCGGAGGACCGCGCGCGCCTGGCGGAACTGACCGGCGAGCTGTTCGGCGGCGGCCCGGGCAGGCCGCCCACCGAGCGCGGACTGCGCACGCTGCTGTCGTGGTCCTTCCACGACCTGGCCCGGCTGCCCGGCACCACCCCAAAGCAGCACGAGCACCTCGAGGACTGCTCCAACGCGGTCTTCCCCCGCACCTGGTTCGTCCGGCCGTCCGGCCGGGCCGACCACCGAACGAGCAGGGAGCCGGCCCGATGACCGACACCACGCGGGACTCCGTCACCGGGGCGGCGGGCGGCGCGGCCCCCGGCCGCCCGCGCGTGGACATGACGGTGGAGACCGCCCGCGAGCAGTACGCCCCCGGCCCGGGCGACCGTGCTCCAGGCGGCGGCCACGAGGTGCAGGTGATGGTGAGAATCCGGGCGCGGGGGCTGGAGGCCGCCGCTTTGCGCCGCCCCCCGGAGCGCTCCGAGGTGATCGTCATCGACTGCTCCGGTTCCATGGGACACCCTTCCGTGCGGAAGATCGCCGCCGCCCGCAGGGCGGCCGCGGCGGCGATCGAGATGCTCCCGGACGGCACCCACTTCGCCCTGGTCGCGGGCACGGACACCGCCCGCGTCGTCCACCCGCGGTGCGATCCGGCCTCGCCCGCCACCGTCGCGGCCTCGCCCGCCTCCCGGGCGGACGGAGCCCGCGCGGCCCTCACCCTGGAGGCCCACGGCGGCACCCGGATCTCCTCCTGGCTGTCGCTGGCCCGCACACTGCTCACCGCGCGCCCCGGCACCGCCTTCCGGCACGCCCTGCTGCTGACCGACGGCGTGGACCAGCACGGCCGGGCCGAGGAACTGCGGCGTGTACTGGACGACTGCGCGGGCGAGTTCGAATGCGACGCGCTCGGCATCGGAGACGGCTGGGACGCCGAGCAGCTCAGGGAGATCGCCGACCGGCTGCGCGGACGCGTGGAGGCGGTCGTCGGCGACCCTCCGGACGTCGGCGACCCTCCGGGCGCCGGCGGCGAGGGGCTCGGCGAGCAGCTCACCCGCCTCTTCCGGGAGCTGGTCGGAGCCTCCACGCGCAGGAAGCTGTCCCGGCTCACCCTGGCCGTCCACACCGGCCCCCGGGTGTCGGTCGTCCTCTTCCGCCAGGTCAACCCGGCCGTGCTGGACCTGACCGGCACCGCCGTCCGCGACGGCGACCGGACGCTCCTGCCCACCGGGGCGTGGGGCGAGGAGACCCGCTGGTACGAACTGAGGCTGCGCGTGGACCCCGGCCACCCGTCCGTCCGCGAGGCCGGGGAGGCACGGATCGCCTCCCTGGGGCTGGAGGCCGACGCCGCCGCGGGCGTGGTGCTTCCGCGCGAGGAACGGATCGCCGTCCGGTGGGCCGGACAGGCGCCGCCGACCGATCTCGGCGTGGCCGGACGCCACTTCCGGCGCTACACCGAGCTGGAGGAGGCCACCCGCGCCGGCTGCGCCGCCCTGGGCCGGCGCGACGTCCCCCGCGCCGAGCGGGAGCTGGGACGCGCGGTGCGCCTGGCGTACGAGCTGGGCGACGCCTCGCACCTGGCCAGGCTGCGTGCGCTGGTGACCGTGGAGAACGCCGCCGTCGGCCTGGTACGCGTCCGCGACGCCCTCGACCCCGGCCATCTGCGGACGCTGATCGCCAGAAGCAGCCGCACCGCGCCCCCGCCGGAGGCGGGCGGCGACGAGCCCCCGTCCCCGGGCGCGCCCGGAGAGGCGGGCGCCGGGCACAGCGAGAAGCCGCCCGTGCGCTGCCGCCGGTGCGCCGAGTGGGTGCGCCCGGAGCGGTTCTGCGAGAGCTGCGGGCGCCCCCTGGGGGAGGACCGGTGATCGGCACCCGGTGGCTGCTGGTGACCCAGCTGGTCTCGCTGGTGGTGCTGGCCCTGCTCGCCGCGGCCGTGCTGTTCGCCGCGTACGACGACACCCACCGCCGCCCCGCCGCCGTGCGGGACCGGACCGCGCCGGCCGTGCTGGAGGTCGCCGCGGCCCGCGGCGCGCTGGTCAACGCCCACCTGGCCGCCCGCGACCACCTGGCCTCCGAACTGGTCGACGGCACAGGAACAGACGAGACGTACCGCACCTACATGGCGGCGGCCACCCAGAGCCTGTCGCGGATAGCCGACCGGCAGGTCGCGCAGGAGGAGGGCAAGCGGGAGCTGAGCACCGTCATCGCCCTGCTGGTGGTCTACCAGGAGGCCGTCGGCCGGGCGATCGAGCACTCGGAGGACGAGGCGCTGAGCCGGGCGTGGCGTGCGAGCGCCGACACCATCATCAACCGCGGGGAGACCGGCATCCTCGCGCGGCTCGACGGCCTCCAGCGCGACCAGCTCCGGCGGCTGGGGGAGCAGACGGAGCTCACCGACGCCCGGCGGGAGCTGTGGTGGTGGGTGGAGAAGGCCCCGCTCGTGCCGCTGCTGGCGCTGGCCGTGGTGCAGTGGCAGCTCCAGTGGCGCTTCCCCCAGCGGCTGAACCCCTTCCTGCTGCTGGCCTGCGCGGTCCTGCTGGCCTCCTGGCTGCCGGTGCGGTGGGCCGCGGACACCCAGAAGGGCCTGGACGAGGCCCGCCGGGAGCTGGTGGCGGTCGCCGAGCCGCAGCAGGGGGCGAAGGCACGCGGGGAACTGCCCCGGGGGGAGCCGGAGGAGACCAGGGCCGCCATCACCGGTGCGCGCACCCGGGTCGAGGAGGTCCTGGACGAGACGTCCGGGAGCGGGCGGCTGGCCGGCCTCATACCGGCCGGGGGCGCCGCGGTCGCGCTGCTGTCCTGGGCCGGACTGCAGCGGCATCTGAGTCAGTACAGGTTCCGGCCGTGACGGGCGGCCGTACGAGGAGCGCGCGTACGAGGAGCGTGCGCGGGGCGCGTACGGCCGCGCTCGGCGCGCTGTCCCTGCTGCTGGCGCTGGCGGGCCCGGTGGGCTGTGCCGGGGACACCGCGGAGCCCCGCCGCACCCTGACCGTCCTCGGCCCGTGGACGGGGGCCGAACAGCAGCCCTTCGAGGAACTGCTGGGCCTGTTCGAGGCCGAGCACGGGGTGTCCGTCGAGTACCAGGGCACCACGGCGAACCGCGAGGTGCTGCTCTCCGGCCTGCTGGCCGGCGACCCTCCCGACATCGCGGTCCTGCCCGTCCTCGGCGATCTGGTCGACTACGAGCGCGAGGGCTTCCTGGAGCCGCTGGAGGAGGGGGTCGTGGACGAGGACAAGTACGACGGCGGGCCCTGGCTGGCACAGCCGGCCGGGATGGAGGAACGCCACTGGATCCCGGTGAAGGTCGATCTCAAGAGCATCGTCTGGTACCGGAAGGGCACGGAACCGGACCTCGCGCGCGCGGACGCGGAGCGCTGGTGCGTCGGCATGGGCTCCGACGCCACCTCCGGCTGGCCCGGCAGCGACTGGATCGAGGACATCCTCCTCCAGAAGTCGGGCCCCGAGGTCTACGCGGACTGGGTGACCGGTGAGCTGGAGTGGACGGACGACCCGGTGGTGGAGGCGTGGGAGACCTGGGGCGAGTTCATGTCCGGCGACGGCGGAAGGGCTGCCCGCGAAGCGCTGACCACCGACCACCGCGGCCCGGAGGGCGGCGACGGGCTGCTCTTCGGCACGGGCCCGGGCGGCGGCTGCGACCTGGAGCACCAGGGCAGCTTCGCCCGCCACCTGTACGGCCCCAGGGCGCCGGAGGCCGACTTCGTCCCCTCGCCCCGGCTGCTGCCCGGGGCCGCCGACCGCGACGGCCGCGACCGGGAGGTCTCCGCGGACTTCGCGGCGATGTTCCGCGAGAGCCCCGAGGCACAGGAACTGATGCGCTTCCTGGCCTCCCGGAGGGCGCAGCGGGTCTGGGCGAAGGACGAGGCGGCCTGGGCCAGGGGCGAGATCCCCTTCTTCTCCGCCCACGGGGACGTGGGCGAGCAGAGGTACCCCGCCGGCGGCGGGGACACCGTCAGCCGCCGCATAGTGCGGGAGATGGAGGGGGCCCGGCGGCTCTGCCTGGACGCCTCGGACGTCATGCCGCCCATGATCCGCCGCGTCTTCTACGAGAAGGTCCTGGAGTTCCTCGCCGATCCGGGGCAGGACCCCACCGGGCTGCTGGAGCGGATCCAGGAGGTCCAGGAGGAGTCCGGGCGGCAGTACGCCCAGCGGTTCCGGCGGAAGCCCGACCGGCTGGACCAGGTCTGCCGGTGACCGCCCGCTCCTCCTCCTACCGTCCCGCCTCGCCCCTGCCCCGCACCCGTCCCCTCACCCCGCGCCCCGCCCGCCGCGCTCCGCCTCCCGCAGTGCCCGCGACAGTGCCAGCAGCCGCTCCACGTCGGCGTCCAGACCACCCCCGGCCGGTACGGCCACGGGCACCGCGCGGGTGCTCACCGGGCGGCCCTCGGCGTGGGCCCGCAGCGCCTCCCGCAGCCGCGGCGCCAGCCGCTCCGGCGCCGCCGCGTCCCCGGCCCCGTCACCGCTGTCGCCGCCCTCGCCGAGCGCGGCGAGGTAGGGGCTGATGCGCACCAGGCCGTCGCGGCACTCGACGGCCCGCCGGTAGTAGCGGCGGTGCACCCCGCGCGGGCTCAGCGCGTCGCGCCATGGCCGCGCCGGCACCCGGTGCAGCGCGTCCTCGGGGAACCGCCGGTGCAGCGCCGTCCACAGCGGCTCCAGCCCGCGGTACGCCCGCAGGTGCCGCCACCACACGCGCAGCGCGGCCAGCCGCATCACCGCGGCCGGGTAGGTCACGCCGGCCAGGATCAGCACGGTGCCCGGCAGCAGGAAGAACACCGCCCCGACCCAGCCCAGTGTCGTCTCCGCGGCGCCCGCGGTGTCCAGTGAGACGGGCGCGCGGTCGCCCCCGGCCCAGCGCATCAGCACCGCCGGGACGAACAGGGCGTCGGCCACGACGATCGCGGCCATGCCGAGCGAGGTGATCCGCAGCCCGCGTGCCAGCCGGGGCTCGGCGACGCGCGCGTAGCGCCGGGACCACATCCAGCCCAGGGCGAAGCCGGCGGCGAGATACAGGTCGGCCGTCACGTAGAACACCGCCACGCCGGTGACGGTGTGGTCCCGGGTACGGGTGCCCTCGGGGACGGCCGCCACCGCGGCGATGAGGACGGCCACCGTCCCCATCAGCGCCAGCGCGTACCAGCCCGCGCGTGCGCGGGCCCGGGCGGGCTCCAGCGCGGAGAAGAGGTAGAAGCAGACCATGCAGTTGACCGCGGCCAGCACCAGGATGTGCTGGACCAGCCGGGACGTCATGGGCGCCAGCCCCAGGAGCACCTCCTCGCGGTCGGCGGCCAGACCGAAGGGGTACGCCGCGGCCCAGCAGGCGACCAGTCCGGTCACCGCCCACAGCGGCACGTCGCGCGGCGCCCGCGTCAGCCGGTGGGCCATCCAGGCCAGCACCAGGAACGAGCCCGCTCCGTACAGGGCCAGCAGCAGGCTCACAGCCACCCCAGCCGGTCGCCGAGGGCGGCGCCGATGCGGTCCGCGGCGGTGCCGGCGGACGAGCGCGGGGCCACCTGGTCCAGCACCGAGGCCCACTCCAGGATGATCGTGGCCACCGTCTCGGCCTCCCGCTCCTGCGCGCTGTCGTAGGCGGTGCGCCGCAGTGCCCGCCGCACCGTGCCCGGGTCGAGGCCGAGGTCGGGGATCTCGCCGGGCGCGAGGTGCTCGGTGCCGCGGCGCAGCGCGGTCAGCAGCTCCTCCTCGTGGCGGTCGGGCCGGCCGTCGCGGTGGTCGGCCAGCATGTGGCCGAGCTCGTGCAGGATGATGTGGCGCTGATGGGCGCCGCTGGTCTGGCACTGGTAGACGATGTAGTCGGCCGCAGGGGCGCCGATCCACAGGCCGAACGGGCCCGGAACGGGGATCGGGTGGGGCACGAGCCTCAGGGGCCTGCCACGCCGCAGCTCCACGCGGCGGCAGAGCTCGGCCACGTCCAGGGGCGGCCGGATGCCCAGTTCGTTGAGCAGCCGTCTGCACCGCCGGCGCAGTTCCCGTTCCTTCACTGGGCGGTCCCCCTCGTGCGTCGTGGGCGGTCGCGGCCGCGGCCCGGGCGGGGTGCGGGCCGCGCCGGAACCGGGCCGGAGCGGCGCCGGCCGTCCACCGCGAGTCCGGCACCGCCTGCCGCCTCCCCGTGCGGGGCCGGCCGGGACGGATGACCGACCGGCGGCAACGGCCGCTGCCGGCACAGAGGTTGGCAGGAACAGGGGTGGAGAGTCCAGCGATCCCGGCGATGCGCGGTGAAGGCACCGGAGCCGGCGGGGCGAACCGGGGCCAACGCGCCCATCCCCTCCGCAAGCGGACCGCTGGCATTCGGCCGACTTCCGGGGCCGTGAATATCAAATGCGCATATGCCTCATCGGCCGGAGTGCCGCATCGTCATAGGTTCACGCCAATGACGATGCAGCGTGCGGCACCGGCACCGGGCCACCGGAGGGCAGCGCGGGGGCGCACACGGACGATTGCGCTCCGGTGAATTCCGGTCACGCGAAGGCGAACGGAACCCGGCGAATTGGCCCGGAGGCGTTCACGCGGCCCGGTGATGGCGCACCATATCGGTGGGCGTTCGAAGCGCCGGGAAGCTCCTTCCGGAGCCCCGGCCGGACCGGCCGCCCGCAGTGCCCGCCGTACGCCGTCCGGGGAGGGGAGCCCCGGGTACCGCGGCCACACCACAAGGGGAGTCAGCCCGCGCGGACACCGGCACCGCCGGGACGTCCGCGCGCTTCGACACCGGGCGGCGCCGCAGGCACGGGCCGCCCTGGGGGGAGAACGTCCGATGAGGCATGCGATCCGTACCGCCGCGGCCTGCCTGGCCGCGGCCCTGCCGATGGTGCTCACGACGGCGCCGCCGGCCGCCGCGGAGGAACCCGCGCCCCGCATCGACCTGCGCGTCCTGGTCGTTGACGACGGCGGACCCGCCGTCGGCGCGATCACCTCGGCGCTCGGCGACGCGGGCACGCCCTACACCACCGTCGACCTCGCCGACGACGACCGGCCGACCGTGGACGGGGACTTCCTCTCCGACACCGTGGACGGCCGCCCGCGCGCCAGGTACCAGGGCGTGGTGCTGCCCAACGAGAACCCCTTCGGCGCCGGCTCGGCGGAGATGGCCGCACTCGCCGCGTACGAGGCGGAGTTCGGCATCCGGCAGGTGGACGCCTACACCTACGCCGGTCCCGCCGTGGGCCTGGACCCGGCGCAGGAGACGGGCTACGCGGGCCCCCTGGACGGCGAGACGGCGCAGGTCACGGACGCCGGCCGGGACGGGCCGTTCGGCTACCTCGACGGGGCGGTCCCGTTCGAGGACAACGACCCGCAGGTGGACGAGAGTTACGGCTACCTGGCGGTGCCGCTCGCCGACCCGCCCGAGGGAGCCTCCTTCACCCCCTACGTCGACGCCCCCATCCCGGGCAGCCAGGAACGCGGCTCGCTGGTGGGCGAGTACACCCACGACGGCCGCAGCGAACTGGTCGTCACCTTCGTCTACAACCGCCACCAGCAGCAGTACCGGCTGCTGGCCCGCGGCATCGTCGCCTGGCTCACCCAGGGCGTCCATCTGGGCGTGGACCGCAACCACTTCGCCGTCCACGTCGACGACGTGTTCGCCGCCGACGACCGCTGGCACACCGAACTGAACTGCACCCCGGGCGACGTGGACTGCGGCGGGGCCGACGACGGGCTGGAGACCGACCCGATCCGGATGACCGAGGCGGACGCCGCGTACGCCGCCCAGTGGTCGGCCGACCGCGGCTTCACCCTGGACATGGCCTTCAACGGAGGCGGCAGCGACCTGCACCGCTCCGAGCACGGCTCCGATCCGCTCGCCGCCCGGATGCTCGCCGACCAGGCCTCCCACCGCTGGATCAATCACACCTACAACCACCTCTTCCTGGGCTGCGTCCAGGACGTGACCGTCGTGCCGTGGCGGTGCGCCACCGACGAGGAGGGGCAGACCCGCTGGGAGAGCCGGGCCCTGATCACCACCCAGATCGACAACAACCTCTCCTGGGCCGACCGCAACAACCTGGCCGTCGACGAGCGGGAACTGGTCACCGGCGAGCACTCCGGCCTGGTCACCCTGCCGCAGCAGCCGCAGGACAACCCCAGCCTGGCCCCCTCGCTCACCACCACCGGGGTCACCTGGATCGCCTCCGACGCCTCCCGCGAGGCCGCCCAGCGCCCCCTCGGCCCCGCCCTGACCGTGCCCCGGTACCCGATGAACATCTTCTACAACGCCGGGCGCACCGCCGAGCAGGTCGACGAGTACAACTGGATCTACACCCGGCGCTCCGACGGCGGCAGCGGCCTGTGCGAGGACTCGCCGTCCACCACCACCTGCCTGGACGCCCCGCTGGACGTCTCCACCGGCTACGAGTCCTACATCGTGCCCCTGGAGGCGCGGATCGCCCTGCGCCATGTGATGGGCAACGACCCGCGCCCGCACTTCATCCACCAGTCCAACCTGGCCGAGGACCGCATCGCCTACCCGGCCCTGGACCGGATCCTGGACGACTACGCGGACCTGTTCGCCGAGAACACCCCGATGGTCAGCCTGCCGATGAGGGCCATCGGACAGGAGATGCGGCAGCGCGCGGCCTGGCGCGCGGCACTGGACGCCGGGGAGGTCACCGCCCACCGCACCGGCTCCACCGTGACCGTCGACGCCCCCGCCGGGGCGCGCGTCCCCCTCACCGCCCCGGAGGGGACCGTACAGCGGCTCGACGACTCCGGCGGACCGGCCCCGGCCTTCGGGGAGTCCTACGCGGGCCTGCGCACCGGCTGGGCCGAGCCCGGCGGCGACGGGCGCACGGCCTTCGACCTGCCCGGCGCCCCGCAGGAACCGGAGAACCCCGGGGACCCCGGCGACCCCCAGAGCCCGGACGCCCGCTGCCTGCCGGAAATGCTGAGACTGCTGGACCTCCTCGGCCTCCTGGAGAAGGTCTGCGGACTGCTCACCCCGGACGCACAGGGATTCAGGGAGCCCGCGGAACAGACCGAGGTGCCCGCCGGAGCCGCCGACCCCGTGCCCTACGGCCCCGGGGACACCGCCGTGCGCTGACCGCCCGTGACACCGGACCGCTCGTTTCCCCGCCTTCCTGGAGACAACGAACCGCCATGCACAGGCAGTCGGCCGGACCGCGCTTCGGCACCCCCTCGGTGACCCTGCTCACCGAGGGCACCTATCCCCACAGCCACGGCGGAGTCAGCGTGTGGTGCGACCAGTTGGTCAACGGCATGCCCGACGTGGATTTCCGCGTCATCGCCGTCACCGGCACCGGGCGCGAACGCCCGGTCTGGCCGACGCCCGCCCACGTACGGCAGACGCACACCCTGCCGATGTGGGGCCCGCCCCCGCCCGGCCGCGCCCCGCGCGGCCGGGAGCTGCGCCGCTTCCTCACCGCGCTGGAGGACTTCCTCCTCGCCCTCCTCGACCCGGAGGCCGAAGGGCTGTTCCCCGCCGGACTCCACACGATGGCCGGCTACGCCTCCCGGGGAGCCCTCTCGCCCGCCCTGCGCACCGAGGCCGCCGCACGCACCCTCGCCCGCCTGTGGAACCGGCCGAACCTGACCACCGCCGCCGCCCGGCCGACCCTGCACGACGCGCTGACCGGCGTCGACCTGCTGGAGCACGCCCTGCGCCCGCTGGCTGCGCCCCCCGTCACCGGCGGGGTCGCCCACGCGGTCAGCGGCGGGCTGGCCACGCTGCCGGCCCTGGTGGCCCACCACCGCCACGGCGTACCGTTCCTGCTCACCGAGCACGGCGTCTACCTGCGCGAACGTTATCTGGGCAGCCGCGCCGAGCCGTACCGCTGGCCGGTCAAGGCACTGTTGCTGGGCCTGTACCGGCTGCTGGCCGAGGAGGGCTACCGGTGCGCCGCGCTGGTCACCCCCGGCAACCGCTACAACCGGCGCTGGGAGGAGCACGGCGGCACCCCGCCGGAGCGAATACGCACCGTCTACAACGGCGTCGACCCCACCGCTTTCCCGCCCGCCGGCCCCGAACCGGAGCAGCCGACGCTGAGCTGGGCCGGGCGCATCGACCCCATCAAGGACCTGGCCACCCTCATCCGGGCCTTCGCCCTGGTCAGAAAGGAGATCCCCGCCACCCGGCTGCGGATCTTCGGCGGCACCCCGCGCGGCGCGGAGGCGTACCGGGCGAGCATGGAGGCCCTCGCCGCCGAACTGGGGGCGGCCGGGGGCGTGACCTTCGAAGGACGCGTGGAGGACATCCGCGACGCCTACGCCGCCGGGAACGCGGTGATGCTCTCCAGCGTCAGCGAGGGCTTCCCCTTCACCCTGATCGAGGCCATGTCCTGCGGACGCGCCACCGTCTCCACGGACGTGGGGGGAGTGCGCGAGGCGGTGGGGGAGTGCGGACTGGTCGTACCGCCGCGCGATCCGGAGGCCATGGCGCGGGCCGCGCTGCGGCTGCTGAGAGACCCCGGCGAGCGGGCGCGGATGGGCGAGGGCGCCCGGCTGCGGGTGATCGAGCAGTTCACCCTCCGGCAGACCATCAGCGCCTTCCGCGACATATACCGCGAACTCGCCTTCCCCGCCAGGGAGTCCGGTGCGCGGGCACCCGCCATGGCGCTGGCCGCGGGAGCCGGGGGAGGCGCCCGGTGAGCGGGACGCTCAGACTCGTCCCCGGCGCGCCGAGGCCGGAAGGGGCACCCGGCCGCACCGCCCCGGCCGCCCGGAGCCGGCGTCGGCCGAGCTGGGCGGCCGACCCGCTGGACGCGCTGGCCGAGGAGATGGCCGAGGTGTGCGCCGCGGCCGTCCACCCGGACGAGATCGCGGCCCACCTGGAGTCCGAGGGCCTGACCGGCGAGCAGATCCAGCGCCGCTACGGCCGCCGCGACACCTTCGAGGCCGCCGCCGAACTGTTCGCCCGGGTCCCGCGCGCCTTCCCCGAACCCCCACCCGCCCCCGACCCGTGGCGGGGGGATCCGGGCACCGCGCTGCTGCGCGGCCTGGTGTTCACCCTCCCCGGGCTCGGCTACGCGCTGGCCGCACCCTTCCTCACCGGGCCGCCGGACCGGCTCGGCCTCCCCGCCGGCACGGGCGCGCTGGCCGCCTCCGCCCTCGTGGCCTGGGCCTGGAACCAGGCGCTCGCCCACCGTGCGTACGCCGCCCTGGCTGCGGGCGGGCGCACGGCGGCGGGACGGGTGCTGCGGGCGGGCGCACCGGCGGGCGCGCCCATCGCCCTGGCGGCGGCCCTGGCGGCCGCGGCGCCACTGCCTGCGCCCGGCGCCGCGCTGCTCTTCGCGGCGGGCCAGGCGGTCTACCTGGCGGCGGCCACCGTCCTGCTCGTCCTGGGCCGCGAACGGCTGCTGCTGTTCGCCCTGCTGCCCCTGGCCGCCTGCGCGGCGGCGCTGCCGCTGCTGCCGGAGGACGTTCCGGCGGCGGCGCAGGCGGCGGCGAGGGCCGCCCTGCCGGCCGCCGCCGTCTGCGCGGCGGTGGCGGCGGCGGTGCGCGAGACCGTCCGGGCCGTACGCGAGGGGGCGGCAGGTGCGGCGGCGGACGGTGCGCTCCCCGCGCGGCGGGCTTCGGTGCCCTACGGCCTCTTCGGCCTGGGCTGCGGGGTGCTGACCGCCCTGGCCGCCCTGGGCGGGACGCTGTGGCACGGCGCGGGCGCGGCGCCGGCCGGGCCCGTGGTGGTCGCCCTCTCCCTCAGCATGGGCGCGGCCGAGTGGCTGCTGTACCGCTGCCGCTCCCTGTCACTGGCCGCCCTCGCCCGCAGCACCACCGCCGCCGGCCTGCGGTGGCGGGCCGCCGGGGCCCTGGGGGCGTGCCTGGCCGGCTACCTCGCCGCCCTGGCCGCCCTCGTCCTGGCCACTGCCGCGCTGTGGCCGGGCGGACCGCCCGCCGACCCGGCCCGGCTGCCGGCCGTCCTCGCCCTCGGCGCGGTGCTGTGGACCGGGCTGCTGCTCCAGGCGTTCGGCGCCGCCCGGACCCCGGCGGCGGTGACGGCGGCCGCCGCCGTGCTCTGCGCAGCCGCACCGCTGTGGCTCCACCCCGGCCCGCCCGGACCGGACACCGTTCTGACGGCCGTCTGCGCCATTGCCGCCCTCGTCCTGCTCGCCGCAGCCGCGGCACTGCTGGGCCGGATCACCACCCACCGCTGAATCGCCCGCACCACCGCGTACCGCCCGCACCACCGCTTCACAGGCAACCGTCGGCCCGGAAGGAAACGGAGCACGCCCATGACCACGCCCGCACCCGCACCCGCATCAGCAACCACGCCCGCACCGGCCCCCGCCCCCCGGACGGCCGCCGTCACCGGCGCTGAGGGGTTCATCGGCTCGCACCTGGTCCAGGCGCTCGTCGCCGCCGGCCACCGGGTGCGCGCGATGGTCCAGTACAACTCCTTCTCCTCCTTCGGCTGGCTGGAGACCCTGCCCAAGGAGGTACTGGAGGAGGTGGAGATCGTCCTCGGCGACGTCCGCGACCCCGGTTCGGTGAACGGGCTGGTCAGGGGTGCCGAGGCCGTCTACCATCTGGCCGCGCTCATCGCGATCCCGTACTCCTACCGCGCCCCGCACAGCTATGTGGAGACCAACGTCACCGGCACCCTCAACGTGCTGGAGGCGGTGCGCCACCTGGAGATCCCGCGCCTGGTGCACACCTCCACCAGCGAGACCTACGGGACCGCGCGGACGGTGCCGATCACCGAGGACCACCCGATCAACACCCAGTCCCCGTACGCCGCGTCCAAGGCGGGCGGGGACCGGCTCGCCGACAGCTACCACGCCAGCTTCGGCACCCCCGTGGTCACCCTGCGGCCCTTCAACACCTACGGGCCGCGCCAGTCGATGCGCGCAGTCATCCCCACCGTGATCGGCCAGCTCGCCGCCGGGAAACGCACCATCACCCTGGGCGACCTGCGCCCCACCCGTGACTTCACCTACGTCCAGGACACCGCCGCCGCCTTCCTGGCCGTCGGCACCGCACCCGCCGAGGCCGTCGTCGGACGCACCCTCAACGCCGGCACCGGCGGGGAGATATCCGTCGGCGACCTGGTGGCCCTCATCGGCAAGCTCATGGACGCCGACGTCGAGGTCGTCCAGGACGAGAAGCGGGTGCGCCCCGCCGACTCCGAGGTGATGCGGCTGGTCTGCGACGCCGGCCGGCTGCGGGCGGCCACCGGCTGGGCGCCGGCCCACAGCCTGGAGGAGGGACTGGCCCGCACGATCGAGTTCTTCCGCGACCCGGCCAACCTCGCCCGCTACAAGACCGACCTCTACAACGTCTGAGCCGCGGGCGGGATCCTCCGCGGCACCCGCCGCGGGGAGCCGCCGCACCCGTCGCCGGCCCGCCGGCGAGCACCGCCGTCCATCACGTCCCGCCGTCCGTCACACGCGATCCGTCACACACGATCCGCCACCGTCCCCACGGAGAGGACAGCACCGATGCACGCAGTCATCATGGCCGGAGGCAAGGGAGTCCGGCTCCGCCCGTACACCACGGCCCTGCCCAAGCCGCTGGTGCCCATCGGCGACCAGCACGCGATCCTGGAGATCGTGATGCGCCAGCTCGCCTCGGCCGGGTTCACCAGCTGCACACTGGCCATCGGCCACCTGGGCCACATCATCCGCGCCTACGTCGGCGACGGCTCCCAGTGGGGTCTGCGCGTCGACTACACCACCGAGGACAGCCCGCTGGGCACCATGGGCCCGCTGCTGACGATGCTCGACCGGCTGCCCGAGCACTTCCTGGCGATGAACGGCGACATCCTCACCGACCTCGACTTCGGCGACGTGCTGCGCGGCCACCGGGACTCCGGGGCGCCGCTGACCATCGCCACCCATGTGCGCACCGTCTCCATCGACTTCGGCGTGCTGAGCACCGAGTCCGGGCGCGTCACCGGTTTCGCGGAGAAGCCCACCATGGACTACCGCGTCTCCATGGGCGTGTACGGTGTCTCGCGCGCCGCCCTGGCCCGCTACACGCCCGGCCTGCCGCTGGGCTTCGACGAGGTGGTGCTCGACCTGCTGGCGGACGGCACCCCGCCGCACGCCTACGACTTCGGCGGCTACTGGCTCGACATCGGAAGACCCGACGACTACGACCGCGCCAACGCCGAGTTCACCGCCCGCCGCGGCCAGTTGATCAGGGGAGCGTGACCGGGGACCATGCGCGTACTCGTCCTGGGGGCCACCGGCTATCTGGGCGGGCACACCGCCGGGCACCTGCGCGCCCAGCCGGGCGTGCGGGTGCTCGGCGCGGGCCGCGCGCCCGGTGCCGGCCCGCCCGCGGCTCCGGCTCCAACCCCGGCTCCATCCGTGGACCTGACGGTGG
Organism: Streptomyces sp. SS8; assembly: GCF_054072955.1. NCBI lineage: Bacteria > Bacillati > Actinomycetota > Actinomycetes > Kitasatosporales > Streptomycetaceae > Streptomyces > Streptomyces sp. SS8. Next base: position 59,487 of record NZ_JBSVCZ010000008.1, on the reverse strand, counting down.
ACCTGGCCACCGCCGCCCCCGCCGAACTGGCCTCCCTGATCCGGCAGGCGCGCCCGGACGCCGTGGTCAACTGCGCCGGCGCCGTCGGCGGCGACGCCCTCCACCTCACCGGGGTCAACGCCCGCGGCCCGGCCGCGCTCTGCGCGGCCCTGCGCGAGGCCGCGCCCGGAGCCCGCCTGGTCCACCTCGGCTCGGCCGCCGAGTACGGGCCGGGAACCCCCGGCCGCCCCCTGGCCGAGGACCACCCCACCCGCCCGGTGGGGCTCTACGGCGCCGCCAAGCTGGCCGGCACCCTGGCCGTCACCGGCTCCGGCCTGGACGTGGTGGTGCTGCGGGTGTTCAACCCCGTGGGCCCCGGCGCGCCGGCCGCCTCCCTGCCCGGGCGGCTCGCCGCCGAACTGCGCCGGGCCGGACCGGAGGGGGTGGTGCGGGTCGGGGACCTCTCGGCCCACCGCGACTTCGTCGACGCCCGCGACGTCGCCCGCGCCGCGACCGCCGCGGTCCTCGCCCCCGGGCCGCTGCCGCCGGTGCTCAACATCGCGGCGGGCGCCGCCCGAGCGGTGCGGGACGTGGCCGAGGGCCTGGCCGCGGCGGCCGGTTTCCGCGGCCGGATCGACGAGAAGGGGGCGGACTCGGCCCGCTCGGCCGCCGTCGCCTGGCAGCAGGCCGACATCACGGCCGCCGCCGGGGCACTGGGCTGGCGGCCCGGGTACACCCTGGAGGAGTCCCTGGCCGACCTGTGGGCGCGGGCGGCCGCCGCATGAGCGCGGGGCGCACGGGGCGCGCGGGGCACCGGGGCAGCGTCCCGGTGCCCGCCGCCGTACGGAGCCGGCGAGACCGGGGCCGGGGCCATCTGCTCGTACCGCTGTACGTCCACCCGGCCGTCGATCCGGGGGCGTGGGAGGCGGCGGTCCGGGCCGCCGGGCGGCTGTACGCGGTGGTCGTCAACGCCGCCGACGGCCCCGGGCCGCGCCCCGATCCGGCCCTCGCTGCGGCGGCGGCCCGGCTGCGGGGCGCCGGGGTGCCGCTGCTGGGGTACGTGGACACCGCCTACGGCGCGCGCCCGCCGCGCGCCGTACTCCGCGAGGTGCGCCGCCACCGCCGCTGGTACGGCGCGGACGGCGCCTTCCTGGACCGCGCCGCGGCCGGAGCCGAGCACCTGCCCCACTACCGGCGCACGGTGCGGGCCGCCCGGCTGCTGGGTGCGTCCACCGTCGTCCTCAACCCCGGCGTCCACCCCGACCCCGGGTACGCGCGACTGGCCGATGTGCTGGTCACCTTCGAGGGACGCTGGGAGGAGTACCGCCGCGCGGGCGTGCCCGCCTGGACCCGCGGCCATCCGCCGCACCGCTTCTGCCACCTGGTGTACGCCGTACCGGACCGGCTGGCCGCCGAGGCGGCCCGCACCGCCCACGAGCGCGGCGCGGCGGTGCACTGCGCGGTGCCGGGGGAGGGGGCCAACCCGTGGCGCTCGACCCCCCGGCCCGTGCTCGGCTGCGGGAGGATCACCCCGTGACCCGCTTCGAGCCTCGCCGCACGATCCTCCGCCCGGCCGCCCGGCTGCTCTGTCTCCTCCTGCTGCTGCCCGCGGCGGCCTGCTCGGAGGGCACCGCACCCGACCGGACGCCGCCCGGTGACGCCTCATCGCAGCGGAGCCGCTGGCGCCCGGCCCCCGGCACCACCTGGCAGTGGCAGCTCCAGGGCCGCATCGACCTCGACGTGGACGCCGAGGTCTTCGACATCGACGGCTTCGAGAACGGAGCGGAGACCGTCGCCGCCCTCCACGCCCGTGGCCGGAAGGTGATCTGCTACCTCAACGCCGGCGCCTGGGAGGACTTCCGCCCCGACCGGGACGACTACCCGCCGCAGGTGCTGGGCCGGAGCAACGGCTGGCCCGGCGAGCGCTGGGTGGACATCCGCCGCCTGGACGTCCTGCGCCCGATCCTGGCCGCCCGCGTCGACATGTGCGCGAGGAAGGGCTTCGACGCCGTCGAGCCCGACCTCCTGGACGGCTACCGCAACGACACCGGCTTCCCCCTCACCGCCCGCGACCAGCTCGCGTTCAACCGCATGGTCGCCGAACTCGCCCACCGGCGGGGGCTGTCGGTCGGCCTGAAGAACGACCTCGACCAGATCCCGCAACTGGTCGACGACTTCGACTTCGCGGTCAACGAGGAGTGCGCCGAGTTCGGCGAGTGCGCGAAGCTCGCCCCGTTCACCGAGCGCGGCAAGGCCGTCTTCCACGCCGAATACGCGCTGGACACAGAGGAGTTCTGCGACACCTCACGCCGCCTCGACCTCAGCTCCATCCGCAAGCGCCTCCCCCTGGACACCTGGCGCCGCACCTGCTGAGGAAACGTTCGCCGCCCGCGGAGGGCGGTGTGTTCCACGTCATGGCCGGGCTGTCCACGACGAGCGCGTTCGCCGCCGAGAACACCTGGATCAGGAACCTGACGAGCGGGTCGTGCGTCACCGCCCTGAGCGGCGGGGAGGTGAAGGCTCTGAGCTGCAACTCCGGCGACCTGACACAGCTGTGGGACCGACGGGACGACAGGACTATCCGCAGGGCCCACACGAGCCAGTGCCTCGACAGCGACTCATCCGGCAACGTCTACTGGCTGGAGTGCAACGGCGGGGCCCACCAGAAGTGGGTGTACGAGGGCACCAAGGTGAAGAACGTGGCCACGGGCCGGTACCTGGCCCACCGGCCCGGCTACTACTGGGTCGTGACCAGCGACAGCAGTTCGGCCAACCGCTCGGACTGGCGGTTCTTCGGCGGCTCGTAGCCTTTCCGCGGGCGGGCCGGGTCCGGTCGCCGGGGCCGGGACCGGCGACTATCCGACCCGGGCCCGGCCCAGGATCGCCGTGAGGTCGGCGGACGCCGGGAGCGTGCCGAAGGCGTGGCCCCACTCCCCGCCCAGCCGGGAGGCGCAGAACGCGTCGGCGACGGCCGGATGGCTGTGGCGCACCAGCAGGCTGCCCTGGAGGACGAGCGCCAGGCGCTCGGCGAAGGCGCGGGCGCGCAGCTGCGCGCCGACCGGGTCCTTCAGCTCCGGCAGCGTGGCCCGCACCCCGGCGGCGGCCGCGTCCAGACGGGCGTCGGCGCCGGCGGCGGCGTCCACCTCCGCCAGGACGGCGTCCAGCCCGGCCGGCTCCCTGTCCAGCGCGCGCAGTACGTCCAGGGCGGCGACGTTGCCCGAGCCCTCCCAGATCGACAGCAGCGGCGCCTCGCGGTACAGGCGCGGCATGCCCGACTCCTCCACGTAGCCGTTGCCGCCCAGGCACTCCAGCGCCTCGGCGGCGTGCGCGCTGCCGCGCTTGCACACCCAGTACTTGGACACGGCCAGGGCCAGGCGGCGGAAGGCGGCCTCCCGCTCGTCCCCGGCGTGCGCGGCGTCCACGGCCGCCGCCAGCCGCAGCCCGAGGGTGGTGGCGGCCTCCGACTCGACCGCCAGGTCGGCCAGGACCGAGCGCATCAGCGGCTGGTCGGCCAGCTTGGCGCCGAAGGCCCGCCGGTGGGCGGTGTGGTGCAGGGCCTGCCGCAGCCCGGCGCGCATGCCGGCGGCCGTGCCCAGGACGCAGTCCAGGCGGGTCATGTTGACCATCTCCACGATGGTGCGCACCCCGCGGCCCGCCTCGCCCACCGGCCAGGCCACGGCCCGGTCGTACTCGACCTCGGAGGAGGCGTTGGAGCGGTTGCCCAGCTTGTCCTTCAGCCGCTGCAGGTGCATGGCGTTGCGGGTGCCGTCGGGCAGCACGCGCGGCAGCAGGAAGCAGGTCAGGCCCTCGGGGGCCTGCGCCAGCACCAGGAAGACGTCGCTCATCGGGGCGGAGGTGAACCACTTGTGGCCGGTGAGCCGGTAGGCGCCGTCGCCGTCGGGTACGGCCTCGGTGGTGTTGGCCCGCACGTCCGAGCCGCCCTGCTTCTCGGTCATCGACATGCCCGCGATCAGCCCGGACTTGCCCAGCGGGGGCCGCAGCCCGAAGTCGTAGGAGCGGGCGGTCAGCAGCGGCTCGTAGGCGGCGGCCAGCTCCGGCCGGGCGCGCAGCGCGGGAACGGCCGCGTACGTCATGGAGACCGGGCAGCCGTGCCCGGCCTCCGCCTGGGACCACAGGTAGAACTTGGCGGCGCGTACCAGATGGGCGCCGGGGCGGTCCTCGGCCCAGGGCGCGGCGTGCAGCCCGTGCTCGACGGCGGTGGCCATCAGACGGTGCCAGGCGGGATGGAACTCCACCTCGTCCACGCGGTGGCCGTAGCGGTCGTGGGTGCGCAGGCGGGGCGGGACCTCCTCCGCCATCCGGGCCCAGTCCTGCACCTCGGGGGTGCCGGCCAGTGTGCCCAGCTCCCGCACCTGAGCCTCGCCCCACCGCGCGCCGTGGCGGCGCAGGGCCTCGAACACGGCGGGATCGTCCGCGGCGGTGAAGCCGGTCAGCGGCGGGGGCTGGTTGATCACTTCATGGGTGGCGCTCACGGCGACCTCCGGCGGGGACGGCGGCGGGCGGCGGTGCCCGTCCTTCCGACATTACAGATTCCATGTGTGTGATGGAAGACTGTAATGGCGGGGGAGGCTAGGATCGCACTGCCCATGAACAGCACAGACGCGACAGCCGGGGCGGCCCGGACGGACGGAACCGGCGGAACCGACGCCGCCCGGGGACTCGCCCTGCGCCCCCTGACGGCCCGCTCGGTCGTGCTCAGCACCCTGCTCGGCCACCACCCGCCCGCCCTGCCCGTCAGAGCCCTGGTGCGGGTCGGCGAACTCTTCGGGATCGCGGAGGGCACGGTACGGGTGGCGCTGTCGCGGATGGTCGCGGCCGGGGACCTGGCCCAGACCGCCGACGGCGCGTACGGCCTCACCGCGCGCCTGCTGGAGCGTCAGGCCCGACAGGACGACAGCCGCGCGCCCCGCACCCGTAAGTGGCGCGGCGAGTGGGAGATCGCCGTCGTCACCGCCGAGCGCCGGGACGCGGCCGACCGGAGCGCCCTGCGCCAGGCCATGGCCGCCCTGCGCCTGGCCGAACTGCGCGAGGGCACCTGGCTGCGCCCCGCCAACCTGCTGCGGCCCCGGCCGCCCGTCGTCGCCGGGCAGTGCACCCTGCTGACCGGCGCCCCCGACGGCGACCCGGCCGAACTGGCCGCCGCACTGTGGGACCTGGACGGCTGGGCGGCACGGGCCCGCGCCCTGGCCGCCGCAGCAGACGCCGCGGCGGAGGCCGGAGACCCGGCCCGGCGCTTCACCGTCTCGGCCGCCGTCCTGCGCCATCTGCTCGCCGACTCCCTGCTTCCGGCCGCGCTGCTGCCCGGCGACTGGCCGGGCGCGGCGCTGCGCGCCCGCTACGACGCCTTCGAGGCCGACCTGCGCGCCGTCCTGCGGCGCCACACGGCACCGGACTGACCGCGCCGGGCCGGGAGGGCGTCGTCCGGCGCCGGGCGCCCGCGCATGCGGGCACCCCGGCGTGCCCCGACCGCGGCTCGGCCACGGCTCAGCGCGGGGCGAGCACCACCCACACCTGCCCCTCGGCGAAGTTCAGCGGATCGCCGTCCGGCGTGGTGAACTCCGTGCCGCTCTCCGCCGACGGCCGCGACCAGCGCGCCTCGTACGCCCGGCCGCCGCGCAGCACCGTCGCCTCGCCGGAGCCGACGGTCTGCGAGTACGGGCTGACGCTGCCGCCGCGGTCCTTGAAGCGGGAGTCGCGGATCTCCACGCGCTGGACGACGACCGTGGGGGCCCCGAGCCGGCCGCCGCCGGCGGCGGCCGCCTCCCGGCCGTCGATGGAGACCAGCCAGCGGCCGTCCTCGGCCGACCAGGTGAAGACGTACCGGGTGGCGGGATAGCGGACGGTCTCCTCGGTGCCGGCCCGGCCGCCCCGCGGCGCCGGGCCGAAGCGGAAACCGATGTCGGAGGCGCCGCTCACCGCGTCGGGCGCCTCGCTCAGCACGCCCTCCGGGTCCAGATAGAGGTTGTGCGGGGCGGAGCGGTCCGGGCTGCGGGAGTAGGCGCCGGGCGCGTCGCCGGGCTGCATCAGATGCAGCGGGGAGTCCTCCAGCACCGGCCTGAGCCTGGACTGCGCCCCGGAGAAGGCGAAGGCCGGCTCGCCGAACTGCCGCAGCAGTTCGATGTCGGACTCCCGGGCGCTGCGCACCGGGCCCACCGAGGGCGGCAGATCGGAGGAGTACACGGCCAGCAGCCTGGTCAGCCCCGACTCGACCTGCTCCACATAGACGATGTCGGCCCGCTCCAGCCCCGTCTGGGGACGCGCGGCCGCCACGTTGTCGATCTTCACGGCGAGCACCGGCGCCGAGGCGTCCGGCACGCTCTCCCCGGTGAACGGGGAGCGGCCCTCCTGCTCCCCGTCGCCGTTGCCCGCCCCCGGGCAGCCCGTCAGCAGCGCGGCGCACGCCACCGCCGCCGCCAGCGCCCGCACCCGTGCCCGCACGGCCCGCCGCCCCGTGCCCCGCCCGCTTCCAGCCGTCCGCATCGCTCGCCGTCCCTCCGGCCGGGCGCCGCCGCGCCGCCTGATGACCTCTCACCCCATCCCTTGACCGGGACGGCCGGTTTCATGTCCCTGTGCCCCGCGCGGGTGACGGTGGCGCCGCCCGCGCTCCGGACGCGCCGGGGGCGTGTGTTCAACCGGCGCACATCCTTGCTCCCCGGAGCGGTCACGCGCAGTCCAGCCGGCCCGGCGAAGAAAGGAGGAGAGCCGGGCCCGCCGCACGGCGGGCCCGGCGATCCGCCGCCGCCCGGACCAGGAGGACCCGCCGTGTCCGTTTCCGCCGTGCCAGCCGTACCCGTGCCCGCCACGCCTCCCGCCCTCACCGGTGTCCCCGCCCAGCCCGCCGCGTCCGCGCCGGCCCCCGCCCGGCCCTCCGTACCCGCGGGCGACGGCTACACCGTCTCCCTCGCCCGCGACGAGGCGGACGTACGGGCCGCGCAGCGCCTGCGGTACGAGGTCTTCGCCGGCGAGCTCGGCGCCCGCCTGGCAGGCCCCGAACCGGGCCTGGACACCGACCCCTTCGACGCCCACTGCGACCACCTCCTGGTGCGGGAGCGGGCGACCGGGGAGGTGGTGGGCACCTACCGGCTGCTGCCGCCCGGGCGGGCACGCGTGGCCGGACGGCTGTACGCCGAGGCCGAGTTCGAGCTGGACGGGCTGCTGGACGGCGCCGGCCTGCGCGGCGATCTGGTGGAGGCGGGCCGCTCCTGTGTCCACCCCGGCCACCGCGACGGCGCCGTCATCGCCCTGATGTGGGCGGGCATAGCCCGCTATCTGGAGCGCACCGGCCACAACTGGCTCGGCGGCTGCTGCTCCCTGCCGCTGGCCGACGGTGGGGCGACGGCGGCCGCCGTGTGGGCCGCGGTCGCCGAGCGGCACATGGCCCCCGCCGAGCACCGGGTGCGCCCCCGGCTGCCGTGGCGCGCCGGGGGCGCGCAGCCGGCACCGGGCGCCACCGCCGGGACCACCCCGCGCGCCGCCTCCCGCAACGCGCTGCCGCCGCTGCTGCGCGGCTATCTGCGTCTGGGCGCCAAGGTCTGCGGGGAGCCCGCCCACGACCCGGACTTCGGCGTCGCCGACCTTTACGTGCTGCTGTCGCTGCGCGACACCAACCCGCGCTATCTGCGCCACTTCCTCTCCCTCCTCCCGGCCTGACGGAACCGGCGGCGAGCGGGACAGGACAGGGGAAGAGAAGGAGGAGGGAGGAGCGATGGGAGCACCGGACCGGGCGGACCCCGGGATGAACCCGTGGTTCCCGTTCTCGCCGTGCACCGTGGCCGGCTGCCTGCCCGGCCGCCCGGCGGCCGCCGGGGCGGTGCGGCGGGCGGCGCGCTGGGCGGCCCTGGCCGCCGTCCTGCCGGCGGGGGTGGCGCTGTCGCCGGTGGTGCGCCGCCTCGCCCCGGCCCGCCGCGGGAGGCTGGTGCGGTGGTGGTGCGGGGCGATCGCCGCCGCGCTGGGGGTACGGGTCCGCGTCACGGGCCGGCCCGCCGCCGGACCGGCGCTGGTGGTGGCCAACCACGTCTCCTGGCTGGACGTACCGCTGCTGGCCGCCGTCGCGCCCGGCCGGATGGTGGCCAAACGGGAGGTCGGACGGTACCCGCTGCTGGGGCGGCTGGCCGCCCGCGGCGGCACCCTGTTCGTCGACCGCGAGCGGCTGCGCTCCCTGCCGGGCACGGTCGCGGAGGTCGTCTCCGCCCTGCGCGCCGGCTCGACGGTGGTGGCCTTCCCCGAGGGGAGCACCCGGTGCGGCAGGGGTCGCGGGCCGTTCCGCGGGGCGCTGTTCCAGGCCGCGCTGGATGCCGGGGTGCCCGTGCAGCCGGTGGCGATCCGCTACCGGGCGCGCGGTCCGGCGCGGGGTACGGGCGCCACGGACACGGCGGAGGCGGTGGACACGCGGCCCGCCTTCGTCGGCGACGACACACTGACCGCCTCGCTGCGCCGGGTGGCCGCCGCCCGGGGCCTGATCGCCGAGGTGACCGTACTGCCGCCGCTGCCGCACGGCGCCCACCCCGACCGCCGCGCGCTGGCCGCCGCCGCGCGGGAGGCGGTCGAGACGGCCCTGGAGACGGGCGCGCGTGCGGTGGTGGCGGGCGCGGACCGCCGCCCGCCACCACCGCACGGACGTCAGCCCGCGGCGGCCCGACCCCCGTCGGCCCGGTCTCCCGCGGCCCCACGGGTCAGCCGGACCGTGTCCCGGTACCACAGCCCGCTGTCCTTGACGGTCCGGCGCTGGGTGGCGTAGTCCACGTGGACCAGACCGAACCGCTTGGCGTACCCGTAGGCCCACTCGAAGTTGTCCATCAACGACCAGGCGAAGTAGCCGCGCACGTCCGCACCGGCGCTCCGGGCCGCCGCCACCGCGCGGATGTGGTCGGCGAGATAGGCGGTGCGGTCGGCGTCGTTCACCGTGCCGTCGGCCTCCGGCTCGTCGTCGAAGGCCGCGCCGTTCTCGGTGATCACCGTAGGCAGCCCGTAGTCCTCGTGCAGCCGCACCAGCAGCTCGGTCAGTCGCTCGGGGACGATCTCCCAGTCCATCGCCGTGCGCGGCCGGCCCTGCGGGACGACCCGGGTCACCGGCAGCCCGTCCCGGCCGGTCGTGGAGCCGTCCTCGGCGGTGCCGGAGAAGACGTGGCCGGAGTAGAAGTTGACGCCGAGCACGTCCAGCGGTGTGGAGATCACCTCCAGATCACCGTCCTCCACGGGCAGGGTCACCCCTCGGGCGGCCAGGTCCTCCACCACGTCCCGCGGGTAGCGTCCGTGCACCAGCGGGTCCAGGTAGAGCCGGGTACCCATGCCGTCGGCGCGGCGCGCGGCGGCCCGGTCGGCCTCGCCGTCGCTCGCCGGGGTGGCGGTGCCCAGGTTGAGGGTGATGCCCAGCTCCTCGGGCGGACTCCCGGCGGCGCGCAGCCGCCGCGCGGCCAGTCCGTGGCCGAGCAGCAGGTGGTGGACGGCCCGCATGGAGTCGCCGAAGTCGCGGCGGCCGGGCGCGTGCACCCCCTGGTCGTAGCCGAGCACCGCCGAGCACCACGGCTCGTTCAGCGTCGTCCAGTGCCGGACGCGGTCGCCGAGGGCGTCGTGGGCGATCTCGGCGTAGTCGGCGAACCGGTACGCGGTGTCGCGCTCCGGCCAGCCGCCCGCGTCCTCCAGCTCCTGGGGCAGGTCCCAGTGGTAGAGGGTCACCCACGGGGTGACGCCGCGCTCCAGCAGCTCGTCGACCAGCCGGTCGTAGAAGGCGATGCCGCGCGGGTTGCCCTTCCCGCGGCCGCCCGGCTGGATGCGCGGCCACGCCAGCGAGAAGCGGTAGGTGTCCACGCCCAGGGAGGCGATCAGCTCCACGTCCTGCGGCATCCGGTGGTAGTGGTCGCAGGCGGTGTCGCCGTTCTCGCCGCCGGCCACGGCTCCGGGTACGCGGCAGAAGGTGTCCCAGATGGAGGGGGTGCGGCCGTCCTCGTCGACCGCGCCCTCGATCTGGTACGAGGAGGTGGCCACCCCCCAGCGGAAGTCCGCCGGCAGTCCGGCGACCGGCTCGGGCGCGGGGGCGGTCAGGGGGGATGCGGGAGTGGTGGCGGTCATGCTTCTCCGTCTCGGCGGTCGTCGTTCAGCCAGCAGGCGACGCTGCGGCCGGTTTCTGTGTCGTTGCCGGTGTCTGTATCTGTGTCCGAGCCGGTACCGGGGTCGGTCACGGGCGCGAGGTGGGGGGTGCGCAGGCCGCAGGGCTCGAAGGCCTTCGGGCAGCGGGGGTGGAAGGCGCAGCCGGACGGCATGGCCCGCAGGTCCGGCGGTGAGCCGGGTATGCCGGTCAGCTCGCGGCGCGGGCCGTGCAGCGCGGGGAAGGAGTGCAGCAGCCCGTGGCTGTACGGGTGGCGGGGGTCGCGGTAGATGTCGGCGGCCCCGGCCTGCTCCACGACCCGGCCGCCGTACATGATGGCGATCCGGTCGGAGAACTCGATCAGCAGCGAGATGTCGTGGGTGATGAAGACGACCGAGAAGTCCAGCTCCTCGCGCAGCCGCACCAACTGCCGCAGGATCTGGCGCTGCATCACCACGTCCAGCGCGGTGGTCGGTTCGTCCATGACGACGATCTCCGGCTCCAGGGCCAGCGCCATGGCGATCATCACCCGCTGCCGCATCCCGCCCGAGAGCTGGTGCGGATAGGCCCCCAGCCGGTCGGGGGAGATGCCCACCAGCGACAGCAGTTCCCGCGCCCGCCCGACGCGCTCGGCCCGGGACATCTGCGGCCGGTGGGCCTTCAGCACGTCGGTGAGCTGGGTGCGCACGGTGTGGACGGGGTTGAGGGAGTTCATCGCCCCCTGGAAGACGATGGAGACCTCCTGCCAGCGGAACGCCCGCAGCTCCCGCGGGGTCATGGCCAGCACGTCCACCGGCTCCCCCTCGCGCGGGTGGTAGCGCACGTCCCCGCCGGTGATCACCCCGGGTGGGGAGAGCAGTCGGGTGACGGCGTAGGCCAGGGTGGACTTGCCCGAGCCGGACTCGCCGGCCAGGCCCAGCACCTCGCCGCGGCGCAGGGTCAGGTCCACGTCGTGCAGGGCCCGCACCGCGCCGTCCCCGACGCCGTAGTCGACGGACAACCCGCCGATCTCCAGCACCGGCGGCCGCGTCGCGGCGTGTGGCGGGGCGCTCACGGGGGAGGTGGCCGATGTGCTCATACGGTGCTCTCCTCGGTCTCGCGCGCCCCGCCCGCTTCCCTCGCGGACTCCGCCCCGCCGCGCGGGGCGCGGGCGACGGGGGTGAAGCCGACCCGCATCCTCGCCCCGCCGCGGACGCGGACGGCGGTGCGCAGCCTGGGGTTGACGAACTCGTCGATGCCGAAGTTGATCAGTGTCAGCGCCGTGCCCAGCAGCGCGATGCACAGCCCGGCGGGCACGAACCACCACCACGCGCCCTGGCCGAGGGCCTGGTTGCTCTGCGCCCAGAACAGGATGGTCCCCCAGTTCCAGTGGGAGATGTCGGCCACGCCGATGAAGGCCAGGGTGATCTCCGACAGCACCGCGAAGATCACCGTCCCGACGAATCCGGAGGCGATGACGGCGGTCAGGTTCGGCAGGATCTCGAAGACGATGATCCGCCAGGTCGACTCGCCCGTGGCCCGCGCGGCCTGTACGTAGTCCCGGGCGCGCAGCGACATGGTCTGCGCGCGCAGCACCCGGGCCCCCCAGGCCCACGCGGTGAGGCTGATGACCACCGCGATGATCACGTCGCCGGAGTCCGGCAGGAAACTGGCGATGATGATGATCAGCGGCAGCCCGGGCAGGACGAGGAAGATGTTGGTGAGCGCGGAGAGCACCTCGTCGCCGATGCCGGACAGGAAGCCGGAACTCACCCCGACGAGCACCGACAGCAGCGTCGCGAAGAAGCCCGCGACGAAGCCCACCACGAGCACCCCGCGGGTGCCCACCAGCACCTGGGAGAAGATGTCCTGCCCGGTCTGCGTGGTGCCGAACGGGTGCTCGAGGGAAGGCGGCTGGAGCACGTCGTCGCTCATCGCGGACGGGTCGTGGGGGGCCAGCCACTCGCCTGCGACGGCGAGCAGGACGAACAGGCCCAGGATCGCCAGCCCGGTGGCGGTCTTGCCGTTGCGCAGGAAGCGCAGCCGGTCGCGGCGGGCCGCGGGCGGCGCGGCGGCGGGGACAGTGCCGACGGGGGCAGCGCTTTCGGACGCCTGTACGGCCATGGGTCAGCCCTCCTTCCGGGTGCGCGGGTCGAGGATCACGTAGAGCAGGTCGGCCAGGAGGTTGGCGGCCAGCACCGCGAGGGTGATGATCAGGAAGACGCCCTGCATCAGCGGGTAGTCCTTGGCGCCGACGCCCTGGAAGAGGACGTAGCCGATGCCGGGATAGGAGAAGACCATCTCCACCAGCAGCGTGCCGCCGACGATGAAGCCCAGCGAGAGCGCGAAACCGGAGACGTTGGGCAGGATCGCGTTGCGGGCGGCGTAGGAGAACATCACCCGGCGCTCGGGCAGCCCCTTGGCCTGGGCGACCATCACGTAGTCCTCGGAGGAGACGGTCACCATCATGTTCCGCATCCCCAGCACCCAGCCGGCCATCGCGCTGAGCACGACCGTCACGCCCGGCAGCACCGCGTGGTACAGCGCGCTGGAGACGAACGCCCCGCTCAGGGAGGGCACCAGGGAGGCGTCGTAGCCGCCGGAGGCGGGGAAGAGCGGCCACTGCACGGCGAACACCGCGATGGCGATCAGCCCCAGCCAGAAGTACGGGATGGCCGAGATGAAGGTGGTCACCGGCAGCAGCCCGTCCAGCCAGGAGCCGCGCTTCCAGCCGGCGAAGATGCCGATGCCGGTGCCGAGCAGGAAGCTGATCAGGGTCGTGGTGCCGACCAGGGCCAGCGTCCACGGCAGGCTCTGGGAGATGACCTCCGAGACGGGGGTGGGGAAGTAGGTGAACGACGTCCCCAGGTCCCCGCGGGCCAGACTGGCCCAGTAGTCGGTGTACTGCTGCCACAGCGAGCGGTCCCGGTCGAGCCCGAAGAGGGCCTCCAGGGAGGCGATGGACTTGCTGGAGAGCTGGCCCTGGTAGCGGGCGAGCAGCGACTGCACCGGATCGCCGGGCATCAGCCGGGGGATGAGGAAGTTGATGGTGATGGCCGCCCAGGCGGTCAGCAGGTAGAAGGCCAGGCGCTGGAGGACGAACTTCACGACGCGGCCCCCCGTCCCGTCCCGGCGGCCGACGCGTCACCGGCGGCCGGGGCGCCCTCGGAGGTGTCGTACAGCCAGCAGGCCGCCCACTGGCCGCCGTCGAGCTCGAAGCGCGGCGGGGTCCGGTCGCGGCAGCGCTCCATCGCCAGCGGGCAGCGCGGGTGGAAACGGCACCCGGCAGGCGGCGAGATCAGGCTGGGCGGCTCGCTCGCCGAGGGGTCCGCGCCCTCCCCGCCGTCCTCGCCGATCGCACCGTCCCCGCTGCTCCCGCTGCCACCGGTGACCCGGTCCGGGTCGGGGGCGGAGGCCAGCAGCAGCCGGGTGTAGGGGTGGGCGGGGCGCTGGGTGACGGTCTCGCTGTCACCGCCCTCGACCATCCTCCCCGCGTACATCACCAGCGTCTCGTCCGCGAAGTAGCGTGCGGAGGCGATGTCGTGGGTGATGTAGAGGATCGCCAGGTCCAGCCGCTCCCTCAGGTCGCGCAGCAGGTTGAGCACGCCCAGGCGGATGGAGACGTCCAGCATGGAGACCGGCTCGTCGGCCAGCAGCACCCGCGGATCGGCGGCCATGGCGCGGGCGATGGCCACCCGCTGGCGCTGCCCGCCGGACAGCTCGTGCGGGAAGGCGTCCAGATAGCGGGAGGCCGGGGTGAGCTGCACCCGCTCCAGCAGCGCGGCCAGCGCCTTCTCCAGCTCCGCCGCGCCGCTGCCGGCCCGGCCGTGGATGCGCAGCGCGCGGGTGAGGTGGTAGCGCACGGTGTGCACCGGGTTGAGCGAGGCGAACGGGTCCTGGAAGATCAGCTGGACGTGCCGGCAGTACGCGCGGAACGCCTGCCCCCGTCCGGCCCGCACCGGCCTGCCGTCCAGCCGGATCTCCCCGGCGGTCGCCGGGTAGAGCTGGGCGAGCAGCCGGGCGACGGTGGACTTGCCCGACCCGGACTCGCCCACCAGCGCGGTCACCGAACCGCGGCGCAGCCGCAGCGACACGTCGTCCACCGCGTGCACGGCCCGGCGCTCCCCGCCCAGCAGCGCGCGGGCGCCGCGTCGCACGGGGAAGTGCTTGCTCACCCCCTCGGCCTCCAGCACCACGCGCCCGTCTGAGGCGGTGCCGGGCCCGGAAGCGGGGCCGGGCGGTGGTGCGGCGTGTTCTTCGGAGCGTTCTTCGGACATGACTCTTCCTGTCGTCCCTGTGGTCGTGGCTGTCGTGCCGCCTGTGCCGGGCGCGCGGGCGCCGGAGGCGCCGGACGGGGCCCGCCCCGCCGCGGTGCGGGGATGGGATGCGGTGTGCGACGGGGCGGGGGTCGCCCGGCTTCGGAGCCCGCGCGCCGTCAGGAGGCGGGGCGCAGATGCAGGACGACGTCCAGGGAGTTGGGCTGGGTGGGCTGCGGCGGCGCGTACGGGTCGGACTCCGAGGGCCAGCCGACCCAGTTGCGGGTGCTGTACTCGGCGCCGATGGGAGCGGCGGCGGTCGCGATGAGCGGCACCTCCTCGACCATGATCCGCTGGAGTTCGTTCAGCGCCTCGGTGCGGGTGCCCTCGTCGCCCGCGCCCGCGTACTCCTTGAGCGCCCTGGTGGCCGCCTCGTCGCGGAAGCGGCCGAAGTTGCCGCCGGGGGAGGCCTTGCCGACCGGCTGGTACAGCTCGCCGTCCATCACGTGCTGGTACATGTCGTACGGGGTGGCGCCGCTGTTGGTCCAGTGCAGGCTGGCGTCGAAGTCGCCCTCGTTCATCGCGGTGGTCCAGGCGTCGACGGTCTGGGTCTTCACCTTGGCCTCGATGCCGATCTTCTTGACGTTGTCCTTGATGATCGACAGACCGGTGAGGTAGTCCGACCAGCCGGCCGGGTCGGTGAGCGTCATCGTCACCGGCTTGCCCGAGGGATCCTTCAGGACGCCCCCGTTCAGCGTGTAACCGGCCTTCTTCAGCTCCTTCCTGGCGGCCTCGACGTCCACCTTCAGCTTCTCGCCCTTGTACTCGGGCGCGATGAAGGGCTCGCCGGCGGGCAGCGGGATGCCCGTCACGCTCTCGATCTCCGGGTAGAGCGTGGCCTGCGCCCGGACGTGGATGGCCTCGCGGTCGACGACGTGGTTGATCGCGCGGCGCAGTGCCGGGTCGTCAAAGGGCTTCTTGGCGGTGTTGAACCACAGGCCGTGGACGCCCAGTCCGGAGGGGAACCAGAGCTTGTGGTGCTCGGGGTCCTTGGCGACGTAGATCTTCTCGTAGTCGGGGGTGAAGACGAAGGACCACTCGCAGGTGCCGTTGGCCAGGGCCGTGGTCTGCGCGTTGTTGTCGTTGTAGGAGGTGTAGCGCAGCTCCCTGACCTTGGGCTCCTCCTGCCAGTAGGTGTTGCGGGCGGTGAGGGTGATGGTCTGCGGCGTGAAGGACTTGAGCGTGTACGGGCCGGTGCCCACGGGCTTCTTGTTGGGCCAGGTCTCGGGGTTCTTCACCTTCGACCAGATGTGCTCGGGCACGACGAAGGTGGTCAGGATCTTGCTCTGGTTGACGAACTGCGACTCGGGAAAGGTCAGTTCGACGGTGTCGCCCTCGCGGCTGATGCCGTCGTAGGGGATGGCGTTGGTGTTGAGCGCCTCGTTCTCCTTCAGCAGCCGGAAGGTGAACTCCACGTCCTTCGCGCCGAACTCCTTCCCGTCGGACCAGGTGGGCCCGTCCTGCACGGTCAGGGTGAGCTTCCGGTAGTTGTCCGCCCACTTCCACTCGCTGGCCAGCCAGGGCGTGCCCTCCTCGGCGGGGCGGACGCCGTTCACCATCACCAGCGGCTCGTAGATCATGTGGCGGTAGCCCAGGGAGGCGCCCGCGGAGGTGCCCAGGAACGGGTTGCTGTTGTCGGTCTGCGGGCCGTTGGGCATGCCGACGGTCAGCACGCCCTCGCCGCCCTCGGTCTGCCCGCCGCCCGCGCCGGGGGCACCCGCGGTGCAGCCGGCGAGCAGGGCGGTGGCGGCCAGGGCCACCGCGATGGCGGTTCTGGTCCGGGTCCGGACTCTCATTCTGTCTCCTCCTGGTCTTTTCCGTTTTCGATCGCGGTGGGTGAGGGAGCGATCTCGACTGGTCTTTGAGAGCGCTCTCAGAGTGGCTGGAACTCTGCCCCTGAGAGCGCTCTCAATCAGGTTCTGCGGCGGATGCGAGCGGGGCGGGACGGGGTTCTAGGGGGTGAGGACCGGACCGGGGGCCGACGCGCGGTCCACCAGTTCGGTGGGCAGGACGACCCGATCGCCGTCCGGGAGACCGCCCGGAAGGTCGTCCGGAAGGTCGTCCGGAAGGTTGTCCGGGGGGCCGCCGCCGGTCCGGGCCAGCAGCAGGGCGGCTGCCGCCCCGCCCATGGCCCGCAGCGGCTGGCGGACGGTGGTCAGGGGCGGATCGGTGTAGGCGGCCAGCGGGATGTCGTCGAAGCCGATCACCGCGACGTCGTCGGGCACCCGCCGCCCGGCGGCGCGCAGGGCGCGCAACGCGCCCATGGCACTCAGGTCGTTGTGGGCGAAGACGGCGTCGAAGTCCGCGCCCTCGGCCAGGAGCCGCGTCACGGCCTCCTCGCCCGAGCGCTCGCCGAAGCCGCCCTCCACCGTGCGGCGCGGCTCGTGCCCGACGCCGTGGCCCTCCAGGACGCCGACGAACCCCTCCAGCCGCTCGCGCACGCAGTCGAACCGGCGGGGGCCGGCGACCACCAGCGGCCTGCGGCGCCCCAGGTCCAGCAGACGGTGCGCCGCCTGCTCGCCCCCGAGGGCGTTGGTGGTGGCGACGGAGGGGAGGCCCGGGTGGCGGGCGCGGTCGTCGATCAGCACGACCGGCAGGCCCGAGCGGTGCATCGCGGCGACGGCGCCGGTCTCGCTCTCCGGCTCCACCACCAGCAGTCCGTCGAACGCGTTCGCCGACACCTGCGCGGTGAGCCGCGTCATCGACTCCCGGCCCCGGCTGCAGGTGAACAGCAGCAGCCCGTATCCGGCCGCCTCGACGGTGTCCACCGCCCCCTGGACGAGTTCGGCCACCCAGGGCCAGGCCAGGGAGGGCGCGAGCATCCCGACGGTGCGGCTGCGGCCGCGGGCCAGCCCGACGGCGCGCGAACTGGGCACATAGCCCAGCCTGCCGATGACGTCGCGCACCCGCGCGGCGGTCCGGCCGTCCACCTCGCCCTTGGCGTTGAGCACCCGGGAGACGGTCGACTTGCTGACGCCGGCCGTACGGGCGACATCGGCGATGGTGACGCGCACGGGCACTCCTCCTCCGGCGGCTCGGTGCGGCTGGGCTTGGCGGGGATCGGTTCGGCGGCACCGGTTCCGGGACCGGTGCCGGGCATGGGCACGGAGTCAAACGGCAGCGAGCAGGGGCGTCAAGACTTCACGTCAAAATTGGATGTCACTCTTTGAGAACGCTCTCAAGAGCGCTCTCATGTTCACTTCTTGAAGTTGATTGGTCTCGTCCAAGCCCTTGACGGCCGGGTTTCCCCGGGAGTTGACTCACTGCCCGAACCAAGCCCGGAACGCGGGCGGTCGGCGCGCCGAGCGCTGTCCGCTCCTTCCCGTCCGCACCGCGACCTCACCGTGTGCGAGGCGATTCCACGCCCTGCGGCCGCCTCGCGGCCGTGCGCCCGTCGCCCGTACACGGGGAGAGAGCCCCCCACCGCCGGAACCTCCGGACGACAGACGGATGTGATGGTCATGCACCCGACAATCTTGAACACCCCCCACGACCCTCCCCACGGCCCTTCCCGTGGTGAGAAGCCCCGGCGCCGCCGCTCCCGCCGCCGGGCTTCGGCGGCGATGCTGCTGACGCTGGCCGCGACCCTGGCGATCACCGGCACCGCGGCCGCCGGCCCGGCGGGCGAGACCGGACGGAAGACCGTTCAGGAGGCCACCCGGAAGGCCGCGGCGGCCCCGGCGGCCGTGCTGTTCGAGGAGAACTTCGACGGGCCCGCCGGATCGGCGGTCGACAGCCGCAGATGGCAGTTGGAGACCGGCGACAACAGCGGCAACAACCACGAGCGGCAGTACTACACCCCGGGCAACGCCAACGCCGCGCTCGACGGCAACGGCAACCTGGTCATCACCGCCCGCAAGGAGAACCCGGGCAACTACCAGTGCTGGTACGGCCGTTGCGAGTACACCTCGGCCCGGATGAACACCGCCGGGAAGTTCACCACCACCTACGGTCACGTCGAGGCCCGGATGAAGCTCCCGCGCGGCCAGGGCATGTGGCCGGCGTTCTGGATGCTCGGCCACGACATCGGCAGCGTCGGATGGCCCAACAGCGGCGAGATCGACATCATGGAGAACGTCGGATACGAGCCCGGCACCGTGCACGGCACCCTGCACGGCCCCGGCTACTCCGGCGGCGAGGGCATCGGCGCCGGCTACACACTTCCCGGCGGCCGGGCGTTCGCCGACGACTTCCACACCTTCGCCGTCGACTGGTCCCCGAACTCCATCACCTGGTCGGTCGACGGCCAGGTCTACCAGCGCCGCACCCCTGCCGACCTGGGCGGCGACCGCTGGGTGTTCGACAAGCCGTTCTTCCTGATCCTCAACCTCGCGGTGGGCGGCGACTGGCCGGGCCTGCCGGACTCGAGCACCGTCTTCCCGCAGAAACTCGTCGTCGACTACGTCCGCGTCACCAGCGGCGGCGACAGCGGCAGCGGGGGAGAGCGCACCGGCACCATCACCGGCCTGGCGGGCAAGTGCCTGGACGTGGCCTGGGCGGACACCGCCAACGGCACCCCGGTGCAGATCCACGACTGCAACGGCAACGCCGCCCAGCGGTGGACCGTCGGCACGGACGGCACCATACGCGCGCTCGGCAAGTGCCTGGACGTCTCCGGGGCGGGCACGGCCGACGGCACCCCCGTCCAGATCTGGGACTGCAACGGTACGGCCGCCCAGCAGTGGGTCGTCACCGGGGCCCGCGACATCGTCAACCCGAACGCCGACAAGTGCCTGGACGTGAAGGACAACAACTCCGCCAACGGCACGAAGACGCAGATCTGGACCTGCTCGGGCAACGCCAACCAGAAGTGGAACACGCCCTGACCCGGCCACACCCTCCGCCCCGGGCCGTCCCCTTCGGGGCCGGTCCGGGCAGGGCCGGGGCGTAGGGTGTGGGCCTCCTGTGCGGGCGGAGGGGGCATGTACCACAGCAGGGACTACATCAGGTACTGGGACATCGACTTCCAGGACCTCCCGCCGGCGGTGGCCGGCGCCTTCGGCGTGTTCGGGCTGCTCCTCATGGCGCTCCTGTTCTGGGGCCTGCTGAAGACGCGCCACACCGGGCCCCGCCGGGATCCCGAGGCGCGGGAGCGGGCCAGGGCGCGCGCCGAGAGCCGGCGGCGCCAGGCCGAACTGCGCAGGCGGCGACTGGCGCTGCAGAGGAAGAGGGCCCGCAGGCGGTAGGAGCGTGGGCCCCGGACCGGCGCGGCGCGCCCGGACGGGCTATCCGCCGCCCCGTTCCGCACCGCCGGAGCCCGAGCCGGGGCCGCCCTCCCCGGTCTCCTCCACGACGAGGTCCCGGTGCTCGGGATGCAGGGCGAGCCACTGCTCGACGAAGGCGCAGGCCGGCCGGACCCGCAGGCCGCGCCGCCGCGCGTCGTCCAGTGCGGTGCGCACCAGCCGGTCGCCGATGCCCCGGCCCAGGAAGGGCCGGGACACCACCACCCGCGGATAGATCACCAGATCGTCGTCGCGTACGTAGTCGGCGAAGCCGGTGAGGGTCGCGCCGATCCTGGCCTCGAACCGGCCGTGGGCCGGGGCGTCGGTGATCGTGACCCGGCTGTTGGTGGCTGCCGTGGGCATACTGCGTTCCTCCCGGAATGACCGGATAGCCCGGAAAGTGGCGAAAAGGGTGTCCTTCCGGGCGTCCGAGTGCCACACGACGGCGTTCCTATCCCTCCCGCCCCGGCAGGACGGGCGAACCGGGCGGGAGGGCACTCCGGCGGGCGCGTACCGCGGCGGCACCGCTCCCGGCCTACTCCTCGCCCTCCAGACGGAACCCGACCTTCAGCCCCACCTGGTAGTGCTCGACCCGGCCGTCGGAGATGTTGCCGCGCACCTGCGTCACCTCGAACCAGTCCAGGTGCCGCAGCGTCTCCGAGGCGCGGGCGATCCCGTTGCGGATCGCCTGGTCGACGCCCTCGTGCGAGGTGCCGACGATCTCGGTCACCCGGTAGGTGTGGCTGGACATGGTGCCTCCTGCGAAGGGTGGGGCGATCGGTTCTCGTCTCCACCGTGCCCCAGGGCGGGGCCGTCCGCGAGTGCTAGGCTCCGGGCGGGCCGTGACTGGCGCGTAGGGATGGGATCGACCATCGGGGAGCGGCCCGCGCACCGGGTGACGAGCCCGCCGCGCCGAAGAGCCGCGCGCCTGGGCCGCCCGCACCGTCTTCGAGGACGTCAAGGAGGGGCCCATGGCCACCGCACCCGACCCGCGCACACCCCGGAACACGGCGAGCACCGCCGCCGGCGCGCCGACCGCGTCGACCGCCTTCAACAGCGCCCTGGACGTGATCCGCGCCGTCGAGCCGCGCGTCGCCGACGCCATCGGCGCCGAGATCACCGACCAGCGCGCCTCCCTCAAGCTGATCGCCAGCGAGAACTACGCCTCCCCGGCCGTGCTGCTGACCATGGGCAACTGGCTCAGCGACAAGTACGCCGAGGGCACCGTCGGCCGCCGCTTCTACGCCGGATGCCGCAACGTCGACACCGTCGAGTCGCTGGCCGCCGAGCACGCCCGCGAGCTGTTCGGAGCCGACCACGCCTACGTCCAGCCGCACTCGGGCATCGACGCCAACCTCGTCGCCTTCTGGTCCGTCCTGGCCCAGCGCGTGGAGAGCCCCGCCCTGGAGCGCGCCGGGGCCAGGCACGTCAACGACCTGACCGAGCAGGACTGGGAGGAGCTGCGGCGCGCGCTGGGCGACCAGCGGATGCTGGGCATGTCCCTGGACGCCGGCGGCCACCTCACCCACGGCTTCCGGCCCAACATCTCCGGCAAGATGTTCGCCCAGCGCAGCTACGGCACCGACCCGGCCACCGGCCTGCTGGACTACGAGGCGGTGCGCGCCGCCGCCCGCGAGTTCCGCCCCCTCATCCTGATCGCCGGCTACTCCGCCTACCCGCGGAAGGTGAACTTCCGGATCATGCGGGAGATCGCCGACGAGGTCGGCGCCACCCTGATGGTCGACATGGCCCACTTCGCCGGACTGGTCGCGGGCAAGGTCTTCACCGGCGACTTCGACCCCGTACCGCACGCCAACATCGTCACCACCACCACCCACAAGTCCCTGCGCGGCCCGCGCGGCGGCATGGTGCTGTGCGACGAGGCGCTGGCCGAGCACGTGGACCGCGGCTGCCCCATGGTGCTGGGCGGCCCGCTGCCCCACGTCATGGCCGCCAAGGCCGTGGCGCTGGCCGAGGCCAGGCAGCCGTCCTTCCGCGACTACGCCCAGCAGGTGGTGGACAACGCCGCCGCCCTCGCCGAGGGCCTGATGCGCCGCGGCGCCACCCTCGTCACCGGCGGCACCGACAACCACCTGGCCCTGGTGGACGTCACCGGCTACGGCCTCACCGGCCGCCAGGCCGAGGACGCGCTGCTGGACGCCGGCATCGTCACCAACCGCAACGCGGTGCCGCGCGACCCCAACGGCGCCTGGTACACCTCCGGCATCCGCATCGGCACCCCGGCCCTGACCACGCGCGGCCTGGGAACGGCCGAGATGGACGAGGTCGCCGACCTGATCCACACCACCCTCACCGCCGCCGAGCCGGGCACCACCGCGGCCGGGGCCCCCTCCAGGGCCCGGTACCGGCTGGAGCCCAAGGTCGCCGAGGCCGTCGCCGGACGTGCCGCCGACCTGCTGGCCGGACACCCGCTCTACCCCGGCATCGACCTGGCCTGACGGCCCCGCCCGGAACGGGCCCGCTCCGGACTGACCGGCGGCGGGCCCGGCCGGTAGCCTGCCGCCATGACCGACGATCTGCCCGAGATGAGGGCCTCCGACGCCGACCGGGAACGCGTGGCCGAGGTGCTGCGCGAGGCGGTGGCCGAGGGGCGCCTCGACATGGAGGAGTTCCAGGAGCGGCTGGACTCCGCCTACGCCGCGCGCACCCAGGGTGAGCTGGCACCCCTGGTCAGGGACCTGCCCCAGACCACCGCACCGGCCGCGACGGCCGAGCCCGCCCCGGCCGGCCGCGGCTGGGCCGGCCGCTTCGGCGGCAGCGCCACCTCCCGCAGCGGGGTGGCGGTCATGGGCGGCTTCGTACGCAAGGGCCCGTGGACCGCGCCCCGCCGCTTCACCGGCTTCGCCTTCTGGGGCGGCGGGGAGATCGACCTGCGCGAGGCGTACTTCGAGGACCGCGAGGTGGAGATCCGCTGCTTCGCGATCATGGGCGGCATCAACGTCATCGTCCCGGACGAGGCCGAGGTCGACGTACGCGGCATCGGCGTCATGGGCGGCTTCGACCACAGCGCCGCGGGCCGGGGCGAGCCGGGCGCGCCGCGCGTGGTGGTCAGCGGCTTCGCCTTCTGGGGCGGTGTCGGGGTCGAGCGCAAGCGCAGGCGCGCGGAGCGCCGGGAGCGCAAGCGGCTGGAGGGCGGCCACGGGCACGGTCACGGCCACACGTACGGCCACGGCCATGACCGCAGGCGTGACGAACGGGACGACTGACCCGCGGCCTCCTCACTCCCACACGGGCGCGTCCGCACCCGGCCGCCCCGGCGGCCGGGACCAGCCCTCCGGCCCGCCGTCGTAGGCCACGGGGGAGACGGCGTGGCGCAGCCGGCCCAGCGGGCCGACCGTCTCGTCGAGCCAGTCGGCCGGGTCGTACGGCTCCCGCACCTCCTCCGGTTCCTGAGGCTCCTTCGCCCCTTCCAGCTCGTGCTGCAGCCAGTGCGCCGTCCGCGCCAGCGCGAGCCGCACACGCCGCGAACCCCCGCCGCCGCGCTGCTCGGTGAGCGAACGCAGCACGGCGGCGGCCAGCAGATAGCCCGTGCCGTGGTCCAGGGCCTGCGCGGGCAGCACCCCGGGCCCGCCGTCCGGACCGCCCTCGGTCACGGCGATACCGCTCGCCGCCTGCACCAGACTGTCGAACCCCCGCCTGTCGCCCCACGGCCTGACACCCGGACCGCCCCAGGCACTCAGCTCCGCCACCACCACACCCGGCCGCCGCCCGGCCAGCTCCCCGGCCGACAGCCCGAAGCGGTCCAGCGCGCCGGGACGGTAGCCGGTGACCACCACATGGGCCTTCCCCAGCAACTCCTCGAAGGAGGCCCGGCCGGAGCGGGACGCCAGGTCCAGCAGCGCCGACCGCTTGCCGAACCCGGTGTCGGCGTGCGCGTCCGCGCTCTCGGGCAGACGCGGCGAGTCGATCCGCAGCACGTCGGCGCCCAGCAGGGCGAGAGTGCGGGTGGCCACGGGACCGGCGATGACCCGGGTGAGGTCCAGCACCCGCAACCCGGCGCCGGCGCCCGGCCTCGAACCGGGGGAGGGCAACGGCGGCGCCGGCGCGTCGTCCAGCCGCTCCAGCCCCACCAGCGGGAGCCGGGCCACGGCCGCGCCCTGCGGATGCGCCGACCACTGCCCGGGGGTGCGTACGGCGACGGCCAGACCGCCCGCCGCGTACACCGCCTCCTCGACCTCCTCGGCGCGGCGCTCAGCCAGTGCGTCGGCGACGGCGGCGACGAGCGCCCCGTCGTCACCCGTGTCCGGCACACCGAGCGCGGACAGCAACCGGGCGCGGTGGTGCGGGTAGTTGGCGTGGGTGCGCAGCCAGCCGCCGTCGGTGCGCCAGAAACGCGACAGCGGCGCGAACGTGGACGGCGCGCGCCCGTCGATCCGCAGATGCCGCTCGCTGACGAACGCGGTGGCCACCGCCCCGTCGTCCACCCCGACCCCGGGCACGGCCGTCCCCGCACCCCCCGTGACGGAGCGGGCCCCGAACTCGGCCGCCGCCAGCGCGCACACCGCCACGGTCGAACGCGCCAGCTCCCGTACCGGCAGCCGGGCCGGCAGCACACCGCCGGACCCGTCGGGGGAGGTGCGGGGGACGAACCGGACACGCTCGCACAGAACGGGGTCACCGCCGAGTGCGGCCCACAGCCGGGCCCAAGACCGTTGATCCATGCGCGCATTGTGCCCGCAGTCCCGTCCGTCCGAACGGAGACCGCGTTGTCAGTACCCGCAACTAGCTTGATCCCCAACGCGGATGAGTACGCGTACGGATGTTTGGGAGCCGTGGTTGGACGGCACCCTGAAAGGCATGGAGCGGATCATGGAGAACGTGCACGGAACCACCGAAATGGCCCCTTCCCTGGCCTCGGACCTCGGGCGCGGCCCCGCCCTGGCGCTTACCCTGGCGGGCACGCTCGCCGTGGGCTGGGTGATAGCCATGCTCTACGTCATAGCCTCCTGGGTGACGGGCTGACCACCCGCCACCCGCCGGCTCCCCGGCCCCTGCGGAACGCTCAGCGGTCCTCCGACGAGGAGACCACCCGGAAACCCACCCCGGCCCGCACCAGCCGACCGGTCAGCGCGTCCCCCATCGCCACGGCCGTGGTGACCTGGCCCGAGGTCTGCGGCAGGTCGTCCAGCGCCAGACACAGCGCCGACTCGGCCAGCATCTTCGCCGTCTCGTCGTAGCCCGGGTCGCCGCCGGACACCTCCGTCACCACCCGGCGACCGCCGCCCTCCCCGAAGAAGCGGACCTTGAACCAGCTCTCCGCCCGCTTGCGCGGGCTCGGCCCGTCCCCCGGCGCCAGCCGGGCCGACAGCGCACGGCGCGCGGCCGGGAGCTGAGCGGCGGCGAAGAGTGCCCCCGCCCCGACCACGCCGCCCACGGCCACGGGCAGCATGCGGACGGCGGCGTAGTGGCGGTAGCGGAAGTCCGGGCCGTAACGCTCCAGGGCGGCCGCCGACCGGGCCACGACCTGCGGGTCCACCGTCGGCAGCGGCACCGCCCACACCCCCGCCTTCCCGCTGCGGCGCGGCCGGTCCAGCGGCGCGCTGACCCGGCGCCCGGCCGGACGGGACTCCACCCGCCGCCGCTCCCGCGCCGCGGCCCGCATCTGCCGACCCCGGGAGAACGCCGTCAGCGCGGAGGCGAACGTACCCCCGGAGAAGGCAGCCGACGCCCGCACATAGCCGTCGATCCGCAGCGGCACCCCCTCGGGGAGGCGCTCGACGGTGTACAGCACACCCAGGTCGTGCGGCACCGAGTCGAAACCGCAGGCGTGCACCAGCCGCGCCCCGGTGCGACGGGCCCGGTCGTGGTGGCGCAGGTACATCATGTCGACGAACTCCGGCTCGCCGGTCAGGTCCGCGTAGTCCGTCCCCGCCTCGGCGCACGCGGCCACCAGCGGTTCCCCGTACTCGACGTACGGCCCGACGGTGGTGGCCACCACCGCGGTGCTCTCCGCCACCGCGCGCAGCGAGCCGGAATCGGTGACGTCGGCGTGCAGCAGCGGCAGTTCGGCGCAGGCCGGATTGAGCTCCGCCAGCCGCTCGCGCAGCCGCAGCAACTTGTCGCGGTTGCGCCCGGCCAGCGCCCAGCGGCAGTCGCCGGGGGCGTGGGCGGCCAGGTACTCGGCCGTCAGCCCGCCGGTGAAACCGGTCGCGCCGAACAGCACCACGTCGTACTCGCGGTCGTTGCGGGGCACTCCTGACCTCCTGGGGGTGAGAAGGGAAGCGGACGGAGACGTCTGTCGGTGCCCGACCCTACGGTGGGGGCATGGACGAGCGTGCGGAGGGGCGCGGCGACGCGCAGGCGGTACGTGAGCGGGTGCGCGAGTTTGCCCTCGAACTGCCCGGCGCGTACGAGGATTTCCCCTGGGGAGAGTCCGTGGTCAAGGTCAACCGGAAGATCTTCGTCTTCCTCTTCCTCGGGCACCTCGTGGCGGGGCAGGGCGACCCCCCGCCCACCGTCACCGTCAAACTCACCGACCCCGAGGCCCACGCCCACGCGATGTCCGTACCCGGCGCTCTCCTGACCGGCTACGGGCTCGGCCGGGCGGGCTGGGTGACCATCCCACTGGGCGAGCCGGGCGCACCGGACGCGGAGCTATTGCGCGACTGGGTCGAGGAGAGCTACCGCACCATCGCGCCGAAGCGGCTGGTGGCGGAGCTCGACGCGCGAGCAGCCGGCTGAGGGCCCGCCGCCGTCCCGAGCGAAACGCCTCGTACCGGACGCGTTCCGGTGCGAGGCGTCTCGTCCGTGTGAGCGGTCAGCTCCGGGCCGCGTAGGCGAGGAAGCCGCTCCACGCCTCCGGGGTGACGGCGAACTGTGGGCCGTCCTTGTCCTTGGAGTCCCGCTCGGAGCGGCCCAGGGCTCTCGTGCGTTGGTGCCGGCGGTAGTGGTCGCGGGTGCTGTTCGGGTGCCATGAGCGGGCCGGACCGGGCGACGGCCCGGCACAGGGCACGGGGGGCGCAGGGCACGGGCACAGCGTTCCGCGTGCGTCCCCGTGAGGGGTTGTGGAAAGTGGAACGTGTTCTTAGCATCGCCGGTGTTACATCATTGGTGTCATACGGTCGCGGCGCGGCGGCCCGGACGGTTGGAGACCGGATGGCAGCGGCAGGCACAGGCCCCGGCCCACTGGCCGGGGTGCGGGTGGTGGAGCTGGCGGGCATCGGCCCCGGCCCGTTCGCCGGGATGCTCCTGGCCGACCTCGGCGCCGACGTCGTCCGCGTCGACCGGCCCGGTGGGCAGCCCCTGGGCATCGACCCCGCCCGCGACGTCACCGGCCGCAACAAGCGCTCGGTGGTGGTCGACCTCAAGGCACCGGAGGGCCCCGACGCCGTACTCGGCCTGGCCGAACGCGCCGATGTGCTGATCGAGGGCTGGCGTCCCGGGGTCGCCGAGCGCCTGGGCGTCGGCCCAGGGCCGTGCCTGGCCCGCAACCCGAAACTGGTCTACGGGCGGATGACCGGCTGGGGCCAGGACGGCCCCCTGGCCGCGAGCGCCGGACACGACATCGGCTACACCGCCGTCACCGGCGCGCTGGGCATGATCGGCCCGGCCGGCGGCCCGCCCGCGATCCCCGCCAATCTGCTGGGCGACTACGCCGGCGGCTCCCTCTACCTCGTCGTCGGCGTCCTCGCAGCCCTCCACCACGCCCGCGCGGAGGGCGGGAACGGTCAGGTCGTGGACGCCGCCATCGTGGACGGCACCAGCCACCTCACGGCGATGATCCACGGCATGCTGGCGGCCGGGGCCTGGCAGGACCGCCGGGGCGCCAACCTGCTGGACGGCGGCTGCCCCTTCTACGGCGTCTACGAGACCGCCGACGGCGGCTGGATGGCGGTCGGCGCGCTGGAGCGGCCGTTCTACGAGGAGTTCGCCCGCCTGCTCGGCCTGGACGAGCGGACCGCCGCCGGCCGCGACGACCCCGCCCGCTGGGACGGGCTGCGCGAGGCCGTCGCCGCCCGCTTCCGCACCCGCACCCGCCAGGAGTGGACGGAGGTCTTCGACGGCACCGACGCCTGCGTCGCCCCCGTGCTCTCCCTGCGCGAGGCCCCCGCCCACCCCCACCTGGCCGCCCGCGGCACCTACACCGAGTACGCGGGAGCCGTCCAGCCCGCCCCCGCCCCCCGCTTCTCCGCCACCCCCGGCGCGCTGCGCCGCCCGCCGGCCGTCCCCGGCGCGGACGCCGCCGAGGTGGCCCGCGACTGGGACCTGCCCGCACTCACACCCGGCACACGACAGGAAGGCTCACGATGAAGCGGAAGATCTTCACCGAGGACCACGAGGCCTTCCGGCACACGGTCCGGGCGTTCCTGGAGCGGGAGGTGCTGCCGCACTACGAGCGCTGGGAGCGCGAGGGCGCCGTCGACCGCGAGGTGTGGCGCGCCGCCGGGCGCCAGGGCCTGCTGGGGGTGGCCGTCCCCGAGGAGTACGGCGGCGGCGGGCAGGACGACTTCCGCTACGGCGCCGTACTGGCCGAGGAGTTCACCAGGGCCGGCACGCCCGGCCTGGCGATCGGCCTGCACAACGACGTCATCGGCCCGTATCTGACCTCCCTGGCCACCGAGGAGCAGAAGAAGCGCTGGCTGCCCGGCTTCTGCTCCGGCGAGACGATCACCGCCATCGCCATGACCGAGCCGGGCGCGGGCTCCGACCTCCAGGGCATCCGCACATCGGCCGAGGACCGCGGCGACCACTGGGTGCTCAACGGCTCCAAGACCTTCATCTCCAACGGCATCCTGGCCGATCTGGTGATCGTCGTCGCCAGGACGACCCCCGAGGGCGGTGCCAGGGGGCTGAGCCTGCTGGTCGTCGAGCGAGGCATGCCCGGCTTCGAACGCGGCCGCAACCTCGACAAGATCGGCCAGAAGTCCCAGGACACCGCCGAGTTGTTCTTCCACGACGTGCGCGTGCCCAAGGAGAACCTGCTGGGTGAACTCAACGGCGCGTTCGTCCACCTGATGACGCAGCTCGCCCAGGAGCGGCTGGCCATCGCGGTGGCCGGCATCGCCGGCGCCGAGCACCTCCTGGAGATCACCCGCGAGTACGTCACGGGGCGCGAGGCGTTCGGCCGGCCGCTCGCCCGGCTCCAGCACGTACGCTTCGAAGTGGCGGAGATGGCCACCGAGTGCGCCGTCACCCGCGCCTTCGTCGACCGCTGCATCGAGGAGCACGTCAGCGGCGGGCTGGACGCCGTCCACGCCTCGATGGCCAAGTGGTGGGCTACCGAACTGCAAAAACGCACCGCCGACCGCTGCCTCCAGCTCCACGGCGGCTACGGCTACATGAGCGAGTACCCCGTGGCCAGGGCGTTCACCGACGGGCGCATCCAGACCATCTACGGCGGCACGACCGAGATCATGAAGGAGATCATCGGCCGTTCCCTGCTCTCCTGATCCCCTGACCCACCCCTTTCGGAAGGCGACTTCGACCGTGACGACCCACGCGAGCAACGACGCGTACATCTACGACGCCATCCGCACCCCGCGCGGGCGCGGCAAGGCCGGTGGCGCCCTGCACGGCACCAAGCCGATCGACCTGGTCGTCGGCCTGATCCACGAGCTGCGCCGCCGCTTCCCCGGCCTGGACCCGGCCGCCATCGACGACATCGTGCTCGGCGTCGTCACCCCCCTGGGCGACCAGGGCGGCGACATCGCCCGCACCGCCGCCATCGCGGCCGGGCTGCCCGACACCGTCGCCGGCGTCCAGGAGAACCGCTTCTGCGCCTCGGGCCTGGAGGCCGTCAACCTGGCCGCCGCCAAGGTCCGCTCCGGCTGGGAGGACCTGATCCTGGCCGGCGGCGTGGAGTCGATGTCGCGGGTGCCGATGGGCTCCGACGGCGGCGCCTGGGCCATGGACCCGATGACCAGCTTCTCCACCTCCTTCGTCCCCCAGGGCATCGGCGCCGACCTCATCGCCACCATCGAGGGCTTCTCCCGCCGCGACGTGGACGAGTACGCCGCGATGTCGCAGGAGCGCGCGGCCACCGCCTGGAAGGAGGGGCGCTTCGACCGCTCGGTCGTCCCCGTCACCGACCGCAACGGCCTGGTCGTCCTCGACCGCGACGAGCACATGCGCCCGGGCACCACGGCCGACTCCCTCGCCTCCCTCAAGCCCTCCTTCGCCACCATCGGCGAGGCGGGGGGCTTCGACGCGGTGGCGCTGCAGAAGTACCACTGGGTGGAGGAGATCGACCACGTCCACCACGCGGGCAACTCCTCCGGCATCGTGGACGGCTCCGCGCTGGTGGCCATCGGCAGCCGCGAGGTCGGAGAGCGGTACGGCCTCACCCCCCGCGCCCGGATCGTCTCGGCCGCCGTCTCCGGCTCCGAGCCGACCATCATGCTCACCGGCCCGGCGCCCGCCTCCCGCAAGGCGCTGGCCAAGGCGGGGCTGACCGTCGACGACCTGGACCTGGTGGAGATCAACGAGGCGTTCGCGGCCGTCGTCCTGCGCTTCGTGCGCGACATGGGCCTGCCCATGGAGAAGGTCAACGTCAATGGCGGCGCCATCGCCATGGGCCACCCGCTGGGCGCCACCGGCGCGATGATCCTGGGCACCCTCGTCGACGAGCTGGAGCGCCGCGACCTGCGCTACGGCCTGGCCACCCTCTGCGTCGGCGGCGGCATGGGCATCGCCACCGTCGTCGAGCGGCTCTGACCGGCCCCCGACCGGCCCCGCGCCCCCCGAACCCACTGACGCAGCCAGACCTCAACGGAGACCGAAACCCACCATGGCAGCCCCCGCAGCCCCCTCCACCATCCGCTGGGAACAGGACGACACCGGTGTCGTCACCCTCACCCTGGACGACCCCGCCCAGTCCGCCAACACGATGAACGCCGCGTTCGCCGCCTCGCTCGCCGAGGTCGCCGACCGCCTGGAGGCCGAGCGCGAGAGCGTCCGCGGCGTCATCGTCACCTCCGCCAAGAAGACCTTCTTCGCCGGCGGAGACCTCAACGACCTGCTGGCGGTACGGCCCGAGCAGGCCCGCGAACTCTACGAGCGCGGCATGGCCATGAAGCGCGACCTGCGCCGGGTGGAGACCCTCGGCGTCCCCGTCGTCGCCGCGATCAACGGCGCGGCCCTCGGCGGCGGCCTGGAGATCGCGCTGGCCTGCCACCACCGCGTCGCACTCGACGCCCCGGGCTCGAAGATCGGCCTGCCCGAGGCCACCCTCGGCCTGCTGCCCGGCGGCGGGGGAGTGGTGCGCACCGTGCGGCTGCTGGGCATCACCGACGCCCTGCTGAACGTCCTGCTCCAGGGCCGGCAGTACCGCCCCCGCCAGGCCATGGACAAGGGCCTGGTCCACGAGGTCGTCGACACCTCCGAGGAGATGCTCGCGCGGGCGCGGGTGTTCATCGACGCCAACCCCTCCTCCGTCCAGCCCTGGGACGTCAAGGGGTACAGGATCCCCGGCGGCACGCCCGCCCACCCGAAGTTCGCCGCCAACCTCCCGGCCTTCCCCGCCAACCTCGCCAAGCAGCTCGGCGGCGCCCCCTACCCGGCCCAGCGCAACATCCTGGCCGCGGCCGTCGAGGGCGCCCAGGTCGACTTCGAGACCGCCCAGGCGATCGAGTCGCGCTACTTCACCGAGCTGGCGACCGGGCAGACCGCCAAGAACATGATCCAGGCGTTCTTCTTCGACCTCCAGGCCGTCAACTCCGGCCGCAGCCGCCCCCGGGGCGTCGAGCCCCGCAAGGTGCGCAAGGTCGCCGTGCTCGGCGCCGGGATGATGGGCGCGGGCATCGCCTACGCCTGCGCGAAGGCCGGCATCGAGGTCGTGCTCAAGGACGTGAGCGCCGAGGCCGCCGAGAAGGGCAGGGCCTACTCCGCCGGCCTGCTGGACAAAGCGCTGGCCAAGGGCCGCACCACCCCCGAGAAGCGCGACGCGCTGCTGGCCCGCATCACGCCCACCGCCGAGGCCGCCGATCTCGCCGGATGCGACGCGGTGATCGAGGCCGTCTTCGAGGACACCGCCCTCAAGCACAAGGTGTACGCAGAGATCCAGGACATCGTCGCCCCCGACGCGCTGCTGTGCTCCAACACCTCCACCATCCCGATCACCTCGCTGGCCGAGGGCGTCAAGCGGCAGCGGGACTTCATCGGGCTGCACTTCTTCTCGCCCGTCGACAAGATGCCGCTGGTGGAGATCATCCGCGGCGAGCACACCGGCGACGAGGCCACCGCCCGCGCCTTCGACCTGGTGCGGCAGATCAACAAGACCCCGATCGTGGTGGGCGACTCGCGCGGCTTCTTCACCTCCCGTGTGATCGGCCGGTTCATCAACGAGGGCGTGGCGCTCGTCGCCGAGGGCGTGGACCCGGCCTCCGTGGAGCAGGCCGCCGCCCAGGCCGGCTACCCCGCCAAGGTGCTCTCCCTGATGGACGAGCTGACGCTGACCCTGCCGAGGAAGATCCGGAACGAGGCGCGGCGCGCGGTGGAGGCCGCGGGCGGCACCTGGGAGCCGCACCCGGCCGACGAGGTCATCGACCGCATGGTCGACGAGTTCGGCCGCACCGGCCGCAGCGGCGGCGCCGGCTTCTACGAGTACGACGCGGACGGCCGGCGCGCGGGCCTGTGGCCGGGGCTGCGTGAGCACTTCACCCGCGCGGGCGCGGCCGTGCCCTTCGAGGACATGAAGGAGCGGATGCTCTTCTCCGAGGCGCTCGACAGCGTGCGCTGCTTGGAGGAGGGTGTGCTGACCTCGGTCGCCGACGCCAACATCGGCTCCATCCTGGGCATCGGCTTCCCCGGCTGGACCGGCGGCGTCCTCCAGTACATCAACGGCTACGAGGGCGGCCTGCCCGGCTTCGTCGCGCGCGCCCGCGAGCTCCAGGCGCTCTACGGCGACCGGTTCGCGCCGCCCGCGCTGCTGGTGGAGAAGGCGGAGAAGGGCGAGGTCTTCACCGACACGCCCGCCGCGTAGGCCGCGGCCGGGCGGGGGCGCCTTCGCGGCCCCCGCCCGGTGCGCGCGGGGCGTCCGCTCCCGTGCCCGTCCCCCGCACGCCCCGGCGGGGCCGATCCGCAGGAGGGCGCGTCCCGCGCCGCGCGCGGGTCACCCCTCGTCGGGGAAGGACGCCTTCAGCTCCTCGCGCATGGAGCGCTGGAACGCGGTCACCAGCGCCTGCACGATCATGGGCTGCATATGGGCCGACAGCGTCCGCATCGTCTCCACCTGCTCGGGGTCGGACTCCTGCCGCCGGTAGGGCTCCCAGACCTCCTCCTTGAACATCCTGCTCAGCTCGCGGGCCGCCTCGCGGCTGTGCTCCAGGACGACCTCGCGCGCCGCCAGCAGCGTCTTCAGCGAGACGGGCACCTCCAGCAGCCGCACTCCCAGATGCAGGATCACCGGGTCTATGCGGAAGACGTCCGGGTCGTCGGTCCGGGCCAGGACGTTCATCGCCGCGAGCCGGTCGAGGTCCTCCTCGGTCAGAGGCCGCCCGGCCCGCCGCTCCAGCTTCTCCCGGGTGGCCTCGGCCTCGGCGTCCGGAGCCCAGGAGGCCACCAGGGCCCGGTGCAGGGCCAGGTCCTCGGGGCTGAGGTCGGGGGGCAGCTGCCGCAGGTAGCGCTCGATGGCCGCCAGCGTCATCCCCTGGTGCTGCAGCTCCTCGATCAGCGCGAGCCGCGACAGATGGCCGGGCCCGTACCGCCCCACCCGCCGCGGCCCGATCTCCGGCGGCGGCAGCAGCCCCCGGGTGGAGTAGAAGCGGATCGTGCGGACGGTGACGCCGGCGCGCGCGGCCAGCTCGTCTACGGTCAGGGAGGCAGCCGGATCCATGCCGGACAGTATTGCTGTCTCACCACAGTTGCGAAACCTCTTCCGGCTCCGCCCCTGCCCCCGTCCCGGCGCCTCAGGGGCGGGTGGCCGTGATCCAGTGGGCGAAGGGAAGCTCCCGGCCCCGGGTCAGTCCGGTGAAGCCGGCCGCGGCGATCATCTCCCGGTGCCGGCCGGCGGGCCCGCGGAAGTCCGCCACCAGCAGACGGCCCCCCGGCCGCAGTACGCGGAACATCTCGGCGAAGGCGTGCCCGCGCCGGTCGGCGCGGACGTGGTGGACGGCGAAGCTGGTGACGACGGCGTCGAACGAGCCGTCTCCGGCGTCGAGCTGCTGGGCCGCGCCCAGGGCGAACGACGCGTTCACGCCCCGCCGGGCGGCCAGGCGGCGAGCGTGCTCCACCATCGGCTCCGACGGATCGACACCCAGCACGGTGCCGTCCGGTGAGACGGCCGCGGCGACCGCGAGGGTCAGCGCCCCGGTGCCGCAGCCGACGTCGAGCACCCGGTCGCCGGGACGGACCCCGGACCGCTCGGCGAGCCGCTCGAACAGCCGGCGGCGCACCAGGGGCAGGGCGAGCGAGCTGAACAGCTCGTAGCGCCGGGGGTGGTTGATGAGGAGGCCGGGCCTGTCGGCAGCGGTTTCGGGCATGGTGGTTCCCCCAAGAACTTAGTGGTGACTAACAACTTTGACCTTAGTCGTCACTAAGTCGCTGGGCAAGCGGACGGATACGATGGGGCCGTGCCCCAGCAGGAACCGACCACCACCCCCCGCCGCACCCGGCTGAGCGCGGCCGACCGCAAGGCGTCGATCCTGGAAGCCGCCACCACCGTCTTCGCCGACCTCGGCTACCGGCGCGGCCGGACGGCCGAGATCGCCGCCCGCGTCGGCGTCAGCGAACCGGTGGTCTTCCAGAACTTCGGCTCCAAGGCCGCGCTGTACGCCGCCGTGCTCGACCGGGTGGCCGACCGGGTCGGCACGGGACTGCGCGAGGAACTGGACACCTGCTGCGACGGCTCGGTGGCCACCCTGCTCGACCACGTCCTCGCCCCCGGCCACATCGACCGGATGCACGCGCGCGGCAACCTGGGAGCCCTGCTGGCCGACGCCGCCGCCCTCGCCGAGGAGCCCTCGATCACCGAGGCCTACGGCCGCTGCACCCGCCGCCTCGCCGAGGAGCTGACCGCGCTGCTGGCCCAGGGGCAGCGGGCGGGCGAGATCGCACCGGGGCTCGACCCGGCCGCCGGCGCGTGGTGGCTGCTGTCGTTCGTCGCCTCGCACCGCTTCCGCGGCACCGCCCTGCCCGAGGAGTCCCGGACGGAACTGGAGAGCGGGCTCGCGCGGCTGACCCGCCGCATGCTCACCGGGGACGCCGGGCCCCGGCCGGCCGAACCCCGGACGGCCGGGAACTGAGCGCGGACGCACCCCGTCCCCGGCCGTCCGGCCACGGGACGGACTACAGCGGATCGGTCTCGGACAGCTCACCGTCCAGCAGCAGCCAGCGGGTGATGCCGATCTCCCGCAGGAACGCCACATCGTGGCCGGCCACGACCAGCGCGCCCGCGTAGCCCTCCAGAGCGGTGGTGAGCTGCCGCACGCTGGCCATGTCGAGGTTGTTCGTCGGCTCGT
Organism: Streptomyces sp. SS8; assembly: GCF_054072955.1. Lineage (NCBI taxonomy): Bacteria > Bacillati > Actinomycetota > Actinomycetes > Kitasatosporales > Streptomycetaceae > Streptomyces > Streptomyces sp. SS8. Next base: position 24,470 of record NZ_JBSVCZ010000008.1, on the reverse strand, counting down.
CCAGCATCAGCAGCTGCGGCGCCGGCTCGGCCAGCATCAGCGCCGCCAGCGCCGCCCTGAACCGCTCACCGCCCGACAGCGTCCCGGCCGGGCGGTCCGCCCGCGCGCCCCGGAACAGGAAGCGCGCCAGCCGCGCCCGGACGCGGTTCTCGGTCGCCCCCGGTGCGAAGCGCGCCACGTTCGCCGCGACCGACAGCCCGTCGTCCAGCACGTCCAGACGCTGCGGCAGGTACCGCACCGGGACGTGCGCCACCGCCTCGCCCGCCGCAGGCTCCAGCTCCCCGGCGACCGTACGCAGAAGCGTGGTCTTGCCCGCGCCGTTGCGCCCGACCAGCGCCACACGCTCCGGACCGCGCAACTCCAGCTCCGCACGGGCTCCGCAGCGCAGTTCCACGGCGCGCAGCGTCAGGACGGTACGGCCGCGCGGCACGGCGGTGGACGGCAGGTCGACGCGGATCTCGGCGTCGTCCCGCACCGCCTCGGCGGCCTCGTCCAGCCGCTCCCGCGCATCCTCCAGCCGCTCCTCGTGCAGGATGCGGTGCTTGCCCGCCGAGACCTGCGCCGCGCGCTTGCGCGCCCCCGCCACGATCTTCGGCAGCCCCGCGGTGGCGGCGGCCCTGCGGCCCTGACGCATCCGTCCGGCGAGCTTGTCGTGCGCCTCGACCAGATCGCGCTTCTGCCGCCTGACGTCCGCCCTCGCCGCGCGCACCGCCCGCTCGGCCGCCTCCTGCTCGGTGGCCAGAGCCTCCTGGTAGACGTCGAAGTTCCCGCCGTACCACCGGACCCCGCCGTCGCGCAGATCGGCGATCCGGTCCATGTGCCGCAGCAGCTCGCGGTCGTGGCTGACCACCAGCAGCACCCCGTTCCAGGAGCGGACGGCCTCGTACAGCCGCCCGCGCGCGGAGATGTCGAGGTTGTTCGTCGGCTCGTCCAGCAGCAGGATCCGCGGCCGGGCCAGCAGCAGCGCGGCCAGCCGCAGCAGGACCGCCTCCCCGCCGGAGAGCTCGCCGATGGTGCGGTCCAGGCCGATGTGCCCCAGACCGAGCTGCTCCAGGGCCGCGCGGGCGCGCTCCTCCACGTCCCAGTCGTCGCCGACGGCCGTGAAGTTCTCCTCGCTCGCGTCCCCGGCCTCGATGGCGTGCAGCGCGGCGCGGACCTCCGCGATGCCCAGGGCCCGGTCCACACGCAGCGCGGTGTCCAGGTGGACGGTCTGGGGGAGGTGACCCACCTCGCCGGTGGTGCGCACCGAACCCCCGGCCGGGGTCAGCTCGCCCGCGATCAGCTTCAGCAGGGTGGACTTGCCGGCGCCGTTGAGGCCGACCAGCCCGGTGCGGCCGGGGCCCGCGGAGAACTGGAAGTCCTCCAGCACGGGGGTGCCGTCCGGCCAGGCGAAGCGCACCCCGGTACAGACGACGGACGGATGGGACGGCGCGGGGGAGTGGGAGGGGGAAAGCGCCATACGGGCCTCCTGCTGCTCTCGGTGCGGAAAGGGAGCGACATGCGGGAGGCACCGGGAGGGGACGCCGTACGACGAGGGGGAGCGCGCGGGAGGCGCGGGACCGGAGCCCCTGGACGGGGACGGTCCGGTCGGCCGTTACGGCCCGGTCGCTCCGGAGGGCGGCTCACAGCCCGAGGTCGTCGCACATGCGGATGCCGCGCGGACGTACAAGCGTCCGGCGGTCCGGTGCCTCATGACCTCAGGCGAGCAACGGCCTTCTCCGATCGACGACGACAGGGCCGGGAAAGACGTTAGGGCGGGCACGGTGGGGCCGCAAACGGTTTTCCGCCGTCGTGCCTCACGCCCTGCCCCAAGCTCTGGGTCCCAAGCCCCGTGCCGCCCGTGCGCCGCCGCTGTGCCGCCGGACGCGCGAACGGGCGGGCGACCGGACGCGCCGCGGTGTTTACCGCCGCCCGCGGGTGTGCTGTGCTGCGGCGTATGGACCGTACCAACGGGCTCACCGACGAGCCGCCCGCCGCGTACCCCACCGTCCCGCACCGGCCGCCGCACGTCCCCGCCGAGGAGGCCGGGAGCCGCGCCCGCGCCTTCCACGACCTGATGGCCCGCCGCCGGACCGTGCGCGACTTCTCCGCCCGTCCCCTGCCCGACGGCGTCCTGGAGTGGGCCGTCCGCACCGCCGCCACCGCGCCCAGCGGGGCGAACGTCCAGCCCTGGCGCTTCGTCGTCCTCACCGACCCCGAACGCAGGGCGAGGCTGCGCGAGGCCGCCGAGGCCGAGGAGCGGGAGTTCTACGGCCGTCGCGCCTCCGACGAGTGGCTCCAGGCCCTCGCACCGCTGGGCACCGACTGGCGCAAACCGTTCCTGGAGACCGCACCCGCGGTGATCGTGGTCTTCGAGGTCCACAAGGGGCCCCACACCCCGCGCCCCTACTACACCAAGGAGTCGGTCGGCATCGCCGTCGGCCTGCTGCTGGCCTGCCTCCACCAGGCGGGTCTGGCCACCCTCACCCACACCCCCAGCCCGATGCGCTTCCTCAACGAGGTCTGCGACCGCCCGCCCGAGGAGCGCGCCGCGTACGTCATCCCGGTCGGCTACCCGGCCGACGGCGCACGGGTTCCCGACATCCGCCGCAAGGACCTGGAACAGGTCATGGTGCGGCTTTGACGCCTCCGGCCCGCGGCGCGTTCACACCCGTCACCCGGGAGCGGGCGGTCGGCACTCTCGCCGACCGCCTCGCCGCCGCCGAGGCCGCCGACGGCTCGCCCTGGCTGCGCGCCGCCGTGGACGGCGCCCCGGCCGCCCGGCCGCGGGAGTGGGCGGACGACCTGGCCGAGGCGCTGCGGCTGCGCGGCCGCCCGGTGCACCGGGTGAGCGCGGCCGGCTTCCTGCGACCGGCCTCCCTGCGCCTGGAGTACGGCCACCGGGACCCGGACGCGTACTACGACCTCTGGCTGGACGACGGAGCCCTGTGGCGTGAGGTGTTCGGCCCGCTGAGCCCCGGCGGCACCGGCCGGGTGCTGCCCGACCTGTGGGACCCGGCCACCGACCGCGCCACCCGCAGCCCGTACACCGAACTGCCGCCCGGCGGCGTGCTGGTGATGGACGGCCCGATGCTGCTCGGCCGCGGCTTCCCCTTCGACCTGACGGTCCACCTGCTGCTCACCCCGGCCGCCCTGGCCCGCCGCACCCCGGCCGAGGAGCACTGGACGCTGCCGGCCTTCGCCCGCTACGAGGAGGAGGCGCGGCCGGGGCAGGCCGCCGACGCCGTCGTCCGTGCCGACGACCCCCGCCGCCCGGCCTGGACCGGCTGACCCGGCACCCGGCCGTACGGGCGGGGCTCTCGTTCGGCCCCCGCCCGCCTGACGGCGCCGTGCCCGTGCCCTGTGGTTGGCCGTTCCCGGAGCGGGGATGACGGAACAGGGGAGGGAGCATGCTCTTGTCGGCGCTGAAGCGTCTGGTGGCGACTCTGGCCGTGGCGGTCCTTCTGGCCCTGGAAGGGGCGCTCGTCCTGGCCACGGTGTTGCTCGTCATGGATGTCGGCAGAGAGGAGGACCGGGATTTCGACGGCCGGGCCGATGCCGTGGTGTCCGATGTCACCTTCACGGGAGGTTCGCCGGGCATGAGGGGAAAGATGGTGAGGGTGTCGTACGAGGCCGAAGGGGAGCGCCACTCGGCCAGGCTGAGAGGCGGCTTCACAGGGCGAGCACCGCGCGTCGGGGATCTGGTGGAGGTTGTCTACCGCGCCGAGGACCCCGGACGCCCCTACTCGAAGGACTACGCCGAGCAGGGGCCGCCCGGCATCGGGACCGAGGTCATGGTGGCCTTCTGCGCCGCCGTCATGAGCGCGGTCGCCCTCGGTGCGAGCTGGTTCCTCCTCTCCTGCGGGGCGGGCCGGCGGAAGACGGTCCTCGGGCCGTGAGGCAACGGCTGCCGGGCGGCGGCGCGGCGTGGCGACGCGCCGGTCAACTCCCTTGCCGCAGGCCCGCGTCGACGGCGGACAGCAGTGTTCCGCGTGCGTCATCGCCGTCCAGCGACCACATCATCACGCCACCGAGGCCGTGTTCGCGGACGAAGGTGGCCTTGGCCCGTACCACCGAGGCGTCGTCGAACGTCCAGAACGTCCGGCTGTCCGCGTCGTACTTCCACACCGCCCCGGCGGCCCGGTCGCGGAAGACCCGGCCCGGTTGCCGGGCGACGAACCGGTAGGGCCGGCTCTCCAGCGCCGCACCGGCCGGCCGGTGCAGTCCGTGGCCGTCCGGCGGCACGTCCTTCCAGCCGTAGCCGTAGAACGGCACGCCCAGCACCACCTTCCGCGCGGGCACGCCCTGTGCCACGTAGGCGCGGGCCGCCTGCCCGGCGCTCAGCCGTCCACTGGTGACGTTCCGGTTCCGCCCGGGGCAGAGGTTGGCGTGGTGGTCGGTCGGGCCTTTCGGGGACCAGGGGCCGGCGAAGTCGTACGCCATGACGCTGAGGAAGTCGGCGTGCCGGGCGACCTCGGCGGCCTCGATCCGGCTGCGCTTGGGCCAGTCCGGCGGGACCGCCGCGGTCAGCAGCAGATCGCGCCCGGAGTGCCGCTGCGCGGCGTCGAGCCGGCGGCGGAACTCCGCCATCAGCAGCGTGAGGTTGCGGGTGTCGGCGGGGCGGTGGCGGTGCCCGCCGGAGCCGGGGTGGGCCGGGTACTCCCAGTCGACGTCGATGCCGTCGAAGACCCCGGCCGCCGCGCCCGGCCCGCCCACGGGCCCGCCCTCGCCCGGCGTCTCGGGCAGGTCTCCCCTGACGAACAGGTCCACGCACGAGGAGACGAGCTTCGCGCGGGACTCCGCCGTCAGCGCGGCGTCGGAGAAGTGCGCGGACTTCAGCGAGATCACGGTCCGCAGATGCGGATGGCGTTTCTTGAGCTTGCGCAGCTGGTTGAAGTTGCCCTTGAGCCGCTGCCCGGGACGGTCGGCCGCACCGTCGACGGACTCGGACGCGGGCACCGGGCGCCGGTAGTCCCTCCAGGCGTCCTTGCGGGGGTTGTCGTCGGACTCCACGCACACGCCCTTGTCCGACACCTGCCCGAAGGCGTAGTCGACGACGGTGAGCCCGGCCGCGGCCCGGTCGACGTCCCTGACGTGGAAGCCCTCCCCGGGCCCCCAGGAGGGGAAGTACGGGACCGCGGCCACCGCGGCGGTGAGCAGCACCGCCACCGCGCCCGCGGTGAACGAGCCGGCCGGGCGCAGACGGGCGGCACGGGATGCGGCGGTCATGGGGCTCCCAGGTGTCCGGTTCGGTGGCCGGACCATGATCGGGACAAAGGGGCGCCCGTTCCGAGACACACCGGTCGGATCATCACCAAAGCCACCGCGACGGCCGTACGGCCGTCCTCCGGACGGGGCACGGCCGTACGGGAGTCCACACGCGGCCGTGGGCCCTCCCGCCGATCGGCGCCCGGCGGGCGGGCCGTGTGTCAGCCCTTGTGCCAGCGAGCCATCGCGAAGAGGAACAGCCCGTAGAGCACCAGCCCCGTGGCGACCGCCGCCAGCAGCCACGGGCCGGCCGGGGCGGCGGCGAGGGCGCGCAGGGAGTCGTCCAGGCCCTTCGCGCTGTCCGGGTCGTACCGCACGGCGGCCAGGACGGCGAAGCCGCCCGCCACCGCGAAGACCAGCCCGCGCGCGAGGCCGCCCGCCGCGCCCAGCACGTCCACGGTGCGGCGCAGTCGTGCCGGCACCGGGCCCAGTTCCTCGCGGAACTCGCGCCGCAGCGCCCGCACCGCGCTCCACACGCCGACCGCGACGACCGCCAGACCGAGCGCGCCCACCAGCCAGCGGCCGGCGGGCAGATCGAGCACCCGGGAGGTGAGGTCCTGGGACTGCCGGTCGCTCGATCCGCCGTTCGCGCTCCCCGCGGCGAAGGCGATCGCCGAGGCCGACAGCACGGCGAGCACCGCGCACCGCGCGGCCGAGCGCAGCCGCTCCTTCGGTGTGTGCCCGTCCGGGCGCGCCGCGCCCAGCAGGGCCTCCGACAGCCGCCACAGGGCCAGCCCGGCCAGCCCGATGCCGACCGCCCACACCAGCGCCCGCCCGAACGGCTGCTGGGCCAGTTCCCGCAGCGCGCCACCGCTGTCGGCCTGGCCCTCCCGGTCGCCGAAGGCGATCCGCAGGGCCAGCAGACCGATCAGCAGATAGACCACGCCGTAGGCGGCCAGACCCCAGCGGGCGGCCGTGGTCATGGCGGAGCTGTGCGCCGCCCGTCTGGCGCCCCCGCGTATCGACGCCTGCGCCGGTGCGGATGTTCTCGTCGATGTCCTCATACCGCCCCGTCTGCCCCCGGCGGGCGCGCCGACGCACACGGGCGGGCGGCCCGGCGGGGCCGGTCCCGGCCAGGCCGCGCGGAAGGCGTACGCGGGCGGCACGGAGCACCGCAGGACCCGCGGCTGATGCCGGGCGTTCCCCGAGCCCGGTCGCCGGACGGCACCGCGACCGGCGGTGCCCGGGGAGGACCGTCCGGGCCGGCTCCGGCTCGGAGAGGGCGGGTCCGTCAGGCGGGACATAAGCCGTATAACGGCTATAGCCTGGAAGTGTCCCGATCCCTCCGACGGCGGAAGGCGGCACCATGACGTTCATCCAGGTCATCGACTGCAGGACCCATCAGGCCGAAGAGGTGGACCGGCTGATGGACGACTGGGTCCGGGCGACCCAGGGCAAGCGGACGGCCACCCACTCGGTCGTCGCGCGCGACCGCTCCGACCCCGACCACGTGGTGGAGATCGTGGAGTTCCCCTCCTACGAGGAGGCGATGCGCAACTCCCGCCTGCCCGAGACCGACCGGATCTTCCACCGGCTGGTGGAGGCCTGCGACCAGGAGCCGACCTTCACCGACCTGGAGGTCTCCCGGGACGAGCAGCTCAACACCGGTGTGGCCCGCACCTTCGTCGAGGAGGTGATCAACGGGCGGAACCTGGACGTGGCCGACGGGCTGTGCACCGACGACTACCGCGAGCACGACCCCTCGCTCTCCTCCTACGAGGTCAGGCTCGCGCAGGCCAAGGAGGAGAACCAGGAGATCCTGGAGGCGTTCCAGCCGGTGATGGTCATCGAGGACCTGTTCGCCGAGGGCGACAGGGTCTGCGCGCGGCTGTCCTACACCGGCCGCCACTCGGGGCCGTACCAGGGACTGGAGCCCACCGGCAAGAAGATCAACGGGACCGGCCACGCCACCTTCCGCTTCGAGGACGGGAAGATCGCGGAGAGCTGGTGGAACTGGGACGACCTCGGACTGCTGCGGCAGGTCGGCGCCGTCGAGTTCTGATCCGGCCGGACCGGGAACGGCCCGGACGCACCCGCGCGGGGACGCGTCCAGGCCATTCGCTCGTCACGGGGAGGGAACCGCTCAGGAGGCGGCGGCCGCCTTGCGGGCCTCGATGCGGGCGCGGCGGGCGGCCAGGCGCTCGTCGAGTCTGCGGGCCTCGTCGTCCAGGCCGTCCAGGTAAAGGCCCAGCTCCTCCTGGGCCTTCAGGCCCTCCGGGCCGAGCCCGCCGATCTCCATGACCTTCAGATGGCGCAGCACCGGCTGGAGCACGTCGTCGTGGTGGATCCGCAGGTTGTAGATCCCGCCGATCGCCATCTGCGCGGCGGCCCGCTCGAACCCGGGCATGCCGTGGCCGGGCATCCGGAAGTTCACCACCACGTCGCGCACCGCCGACATCGTCTGGTCCGGGGCCAGTTCGAAGGACGCCCGCAGCAGGTTGCGGTAGAAGACCATGTGCAGGTTCTCGTCGGTGGCGATACGGGCGAGCATCCGGTCGCAGACCGGATCGCCGGACTGGTGACCGGTGTTGCGGTGGGAGATGCGGGTGGCCAGCTCCTGGAAGGCGACGTAGGCCACGGAGTGGAGCATCGAGTGCCGGTTGTCGGACTCGAAGCCCTCCGACATGTGCGCCATCCGGAACTCCTCCAGCTTCACCGGGTCCACGGCGCGGGAGGTCAGCAGGTAGTCGCGCATCACGATGCCGTGCCGCCCCTCCTCGGCGGTCCAGCGGTGCACCCAGGTGCCCCAGGCGCCGTCGCGGCCGAAGAGGGTGGCGATCTCGTGGTGGTAGCTGGGGAGGTTGTCCTCGGTGAGCAGGTTGACCACCAGGGCGGTGCGGCCGATGTCGGTGACCTTGGACTGCTCAGGTTCCCAGGGGTCGCCGCCGAGCGGGCCGTCGAAGTTGCGGCCGTCGCTCCAGGGGACGTACTCGTGCGGCATCCAGTCCTTGGCGACCTTCAGATGACGGTTGAGTTCCTTCTCCACCACCTCTTCCAGGGCGTAGAGCAGACGGGCGTCCGTCCACTGCTCCGAGCCGGGGGCGTGCGGGGTGGTGAGGGTCATAGAAGCTCCACGGGGGCGGGAACGGGGGAGACTGCACCTACGACACCGTAGGTTACGAAACCGTAGGTTGATGGGTCCGCAAAAGGCAATATCGGTTCTGTGAGCAGGCACGGACCGTGCGTGCCCGGGGGCGGGCACGCCGCGGGACCCCGGGAGCCGGGGGACGGGGCGAAGAACAACGGAAGGCGGGGCGGCGCTGTGCGCCGCCCCGCCTCCGGCCGGGTCGTCCAGGTGTCAGAGCAGGCCCGCGCGGCGCAGGGCCTCGGCCATCTCGCTGTTGGCCGGAGCCGCGTCACGGCCCCGCCCGCCCCCGCCCCGCCGGTCGCCCTGACGGTCGCCCTGGCGCGGGCGCGGAGCGGAGGAGCGCCGGCCGCCCTCACGCTGTCCGCCTCCGCGCTGCCCGCGTGCCGGGCGGCCGCCGTCGCCCGCGCCGGGGCCGGTCTCGTCGTCCAGCCGCAGCGTCAGCGAGATCCGCTTGCGCGGCACGTCCACGTCCAGCACCTTGACCTTCACCACGTCGCCGGACTTCACCACCTCGCGCGGGTCCTTCACGAACGCCTTCGACATGGCCGAGACGTGGACCAGGCCGTCCTGGTGGACGCCGACGTCCACGAAGGCGCCGAACGCGGCGACGTTGGTGACCACGCCCTCCAGGACCATGCCCGGCTCCAGGTCGCCGATCTTCTCCACGCCCTCCCTGAAGGTGGCCGTCCGGAACGCCGGACGCGGGTCGCGGCCGGGCTTCTCCAGCTCCTTGATGATGTCGGTCACCGTCGGCAGGCCGAAGGTGTCGTCCACGAACTCCTGCGGCCGCAGACCGCGCAGCACCTCGGTGTTGCCGATCAGCGCCGCGACGTCGCTGCCCGTCGCCTTCACCATCCGGCGCACCACCGGGTACGCCTCGGGGTGGACGGCGGAGGCGTCCAGCGGATCGTCCCCGCCGCGGATGCGCAGGAAGCCCGCGCACTGCTCGTACGCCTTGGGGCCGAGCCGGGGGACGTCCTTGAGGCTCTTGCGGCTGCGGAAGGGGCCGTTGGCGTCGCGGTGGGCGACGATGTTCTCCGCCAGGCCCGCGCCGATGCCCGACACCCGCGACAGCAGTGGCGCCGAGGCGGTGTTGACGTCCACGCCGACGCCGTTGACGCAGTCCTCCACCACCGCGTCCAGCGAGCGCGACAGCTTCACCTCGGAGACGTCGTGCTGGTACTGGCCCACCCCGATCGACTTGGGGTCGATCTTGACCAGCTCGGCCAGCGGGTCCTGCAGGCGCCGGGCGATGGAGACCGCGCCGCGCAGCGAGACGTCCAGGTCCGGCAGTTCGCGGGAGGCGAAGGCGGAGGCGGAGTACACCGACGCGCCCGCCTCCGAGACCATCACCTTCGTCAGCTCCAGCTCCGGCCGCGCCGCGCACAGTTCGGCGGCCAGCCGGTCCGTCTCCCGGGAGGCGGTGCCGTTGCCGACGGCGATCAGCTCCACCCGGTGCTCCCGCGCCAGCCGCGCCAGCGTGGCCAGCGACTCCTTCCAGCGGTTCTGCGGGACGTGCGGGTAGATCGTCTCGGTGGCGGCGACCTTGCCGGTGGCGTCGACGACGGCGACCTTCACACCCGTGCGGAAGCCCGGGTCCAGCCCCATGGTGGCGCGGGTGCCGGCGGGGGCGGCCAGCAGCAGGTCGCGCAGGTTGGCCGCGAACACCGCGACCGCCTCGTCCTCGGCGGCGGTGCGCAGCCGCAGCCGCAGGTCGATGCCCAGGTGCACCAGGATGCGGGTGCGCCAGGCCCAGCGCACGGTGTCGGCCAGCCAGCGGTCGGCCGGGCGGCCGTGGTCCTCGACGCCGAACCGGCGGGCGATCGCGCGTTCGTAGTCGGAGGGGCCGGTGGTCTCGCGCAGGGCTCCGCCCTCGGCGGCCTCCCCGGCGGGCTCCGGCTCCGGTTCCAGGGTGAGGTCGAGGACCTCCTCCTTCTCGCCGCGCAGCATCGCCAGCACCCGGTGCGAGGGCAGTTCGGTGAAGGGCTCGGAGAAGTCGAAGTAGTCGGCGAACTTGGCGCCCTGCTCCTGCCTGCCCTCGCGCACCTTCGCCACCAGCCGGCCGCGCCGCCACATCGTCTCGCGCAGCTCGCCGATCAGGTCGGCGTCCTCGCCGAAGCGCTCGGTCAGGATCGCGCGGGCGCCCTCCAGCGCGGCGGAGGCGTCGGCCACCCCCTTGTCCGGGTCGACGAACGCCGCCGCGGCGGCGGCCGGTTCCACGGAAGGGTCGGCCAGCAGGCCGTCGGCCAGCGGCTCCAGGCCCGCCTCACGGGCGATCTGCGCCTTGGTGCGCCGCTTGGGCTTGTAGGGCAGGTAGACGTCCTCCAGGCGGGCCTTGGAGTCGGCGGCTCGGATACGGGCCTCCAGCTCGGCGTCGAGCTTGCCCTGGGAGCGCACGGACTCCAGGATCGCCGCCCGCCGCTCCTCCAGCTCCCGCAGGTAGCGCAGCCGCTCCTCCAGGTCGCGCAGCTGCGCGTCGTCCAGGCCGCCGGTGGCCTCCTTGCGGTAGCGCGCGACGAACGGCACGGTCGAGCCGCCGTCGAGCAGTTCGACGGCGGCCCTGACCTGCCGTTCCCGTACGCCGAGTTCCTCGGCGATCCTGCCCTCGACGGACGCCGCGCCGGACGTGCCGGCCGGTGCCGCGCCCTCGACGGGCGTCTCTCCGATGGACTGTGTCACGATCCGTTCCGCCTTACTCGGTGCTGGGTGCTCCCCCGGTAGCCCGCATTGTTACAGGCCGCACCGACAGGCGGACGGTCAGACGCGGCGTCCGGCGTGCGAAGCCCCGCCGAAGAGGCGGGCCAGTAGACGGAAGGGCAGGGTCACCACGGTCGCGATGGCGCCGCCCACGGTACGGAGTGCGTCTGCAATGGCTTTGAACATGCCGTACACGTGACCGCTCACACGCCGGACAAACAACCTTCTGTCCGCTCCGGCCGGTTTCCGCCTCCCCGGTTCCCCGCCCGGGGGCTCTCCCCGGAACCCCTGCCGGGCCCTTCCGGGAGAGCCCCCGAGCCGGGCTCAGCCCTTGCCGAACAGGTCGGCGGGGAAGGCGCCCGAGGCGAGGGCCGCGCCGGTGAAGGCACCGCACAGCTCGGTCAGCCGCTCGGTGCCCGCCGCGCCCAGGTGCTCGTACGGCGCGGCGTCCAGCCGGTCGGTCTCCGCCTCCAGCTCCTTGCGCAGGGCGGTGCCGGCCTCGGTCAACCCGTCCTCGCCGTCCAGCAGTCCGCGCCCGCGCAGCCGCTCCTGGGCCTCCTCCCAGTCCCGGCGGTCCCAGCCGCGGGTGGCCAGTGCCCACCTGGGGCTCATGCCGCGGCCGCTGGCGGTGTGGCTGACCAGCGCCTCCACCGGGTCCAGCCCGGCGTGCTGGAGGACGGCTACGTGAGCGTCGCCGCGGTGCTCGCGCAGCAGCGAGGCGCCGTGCCACAGCGCCAGGTGCGGCGCCTCGGGCACGGGAAGGTCGGCGAGCGCCGCGTACAGCGGGCGGCCCGGGCGGACGCACCCCTCGGCGGCGCGCAGCGCCAGTTCGGCGGCCTCGGCCATCTCCTTGGACGCCACCGCCTCCTCGCCCAGCAGGCGCCGCAGCATGGAGTCGGCGGCGCGCAGCCGGGCGGCGAGCACGGTCTCGGGGGCGGCCTGCTCCCACACGGCCGGCACATGGCGGGCGACGAGGGCGTGGTGGAAGTTGTGGAAGGTCGCGGTGACGACCCCGGGACCGACCCGGCCCAGCGCCGCGGCACGGCCGGCGAAGTAGACCGCGGAGGGGTCCTCGATGCCGTAGGGGGCCAGCTCGCGGGCCAGGTCGGGGGCGAAGTAGAGAGCCGAGTGCAGCGGGTTGACGACGTTGTGGCAGCGCCGTCCGGCTTTGGCGGGGAGGGACGTCATACCCGCACGCTACCCGTCGGTAAGTGGCCAGGTGAAGACCGGAGAGCGCCGTTCCAGGAAGGCGGCCACGCCCTCGGCGCGCTCACCGCTCTCCCGGGCGCGCTCCTCCCAGTACGCGATCCGCTCCGGCGGCACGGGGCCGGCCCCGGCGCCGCAGGCGAACTCCTTGGCGGCGGCCTGGGTGAGCTGCGAGCGCGAGACGAGCAGCCGCGCGAACGCCGCGACCCGCTCCTCCAGTTCGCCCTCCGGGTGCACCTCGTCGACCAGCCCGGTGCGCAGGGCCCGCTCGGTGCCGATCAACTCACCCGAGAACAGCAGGTACTTGGCGGTGGCCGGGCCGACCAGGGAGACCAGGCGCCGGGTGGAGGAGGCGCCGTAGACGATGCCGAGCCTGGCCGGGGTGATGCCGAACAGGGCTCCCTCGGCGGCGAAGCGCAGGTCGCAGGCGACGGCGAGCTGGCAGCCACCGCCCACGCAGTGCCCGCGCACAGCCGCGAGCGTGGGCCGGGGGAAGGCCGCCAGCGCCTCCTCGGCGGCCACCGCCAGACGGCGGGACTCCTCGTCGCCCTCGCGCAGGGCGGAGATGTCGGCGCCCGCGCAGAAGGTGCCGCCCTCGCCGGTGAGGACCAGGGCCCGTACGGCGGGGTCGGCGGCGAGCCGCTCCAGCACGGCGGGCATCCGCCGCCACATGTCCGGCGTCATCGCGTTGCGCTTGGCCGGATTGTCGATGGTGAGGGTGGCGACGCCGTCCTGGACGGAGACCGGCAGGGCCGGGCCGCCGGCCGGCGGGGTGTGCGCGGACATGGGCCGGATCGTAACGGCAGGAGGCGCGGGGGCCGCGACGGGGGCGGCAGAAACGATCGCGCAAGGCCGGTCACGGCCGCGAACGGCGCGTAAGTCTTTCTGTCAATTGCCATCGATAAGTGCCGACTTGCAGTCACGGGAGCGGGCCGTACGCACCGCGGGCCGACACTCTTCGGAGAACCGGTCCGGGACCGGCCCGGAACGGAGCCGGACAGAAGCGGCCGGCGGGAGCCGAGATCGGGGTGCGGCAGATGGACATCCGCGGGGACTTCATCCCTGACCGGGACGGCCGGGCGCCGGTGGCGGCGCCCGGCCGTCCCGCCGCGCCGCCGCGACCACGACTCCGCCCCCACCCGCAGGAGCAGCCGCGGGAACGGCCACGGGAGCAGCCGCAGCCGCAGCCGTACGCCCGGCCCGAGCCCCCGCCCCGCAATCGCCCCCGGCCGTACGAGGGCGCATGGCGCTTCGCCGTCCCGGTGCACGAGTCCTCCGTGCCCCGGGCGCGCCATGCCGTGCGGGACCTCCTCGGCCGCAGAGGGGCCCCACTCGCCGACGAGCTGATGGACGGCCTGCTGCTGATCCTCTCCGAGCTGGTCACCAACGCCGTGCGGCACGCGGCCCTGCTCTCCACGGAGATCGGCGTCGAGGTCCGCCTCGACGCCGGCCGGGTGCGCCTGGGCGTCGAGGACGGCCACCCCTACCGCCCCGCGGCGCCGGCCGCCGTCCCGGAGCGGGAGCACACCGGAGGGCGGGGGCTGCTCCTGGTCGAGGCCGTCGTCGCCGAGGCCGGCGGCTTCCGCGAGACCGAGCGGACCGCGTCCGGCGGCAAGGTGGTCCGGGTCACGCTGCCGCTGACCCCCCTGCCGCCGGCGCCGTGAGAGCCGTCGTCGCCGTGAGCACGGCCACCGGCGCGGGCACGGCCGCCGGCCCGCCGCCCCGGGTGCTTCACCAGCCGGCCGAGGCCCCGGTCACCTCGCGGATGCCGCCGCGCGCCGCGTCCAGCACCGTCATGAACCAGGCCGAGAACGGCTCCGCCTCGTGCCGCTTGAGCAGCTCCTCGGGCGTCACGAACGCGGTCTCGGCGATCTCCTCCGGGTCCGGCCGGGGCATGTCCCGCACCAGCCCCGCGAAGAGGTGGTTGTACTCCTGCTCGACCAGGCCGGACGCCGGGTCCGGGTGGTTGTAGCGCACCGTCCCCGCCTCCCGCATCAGCTGGGGCGCCACGCCCAGCTCCTCGCCGACCCGCCGCGCGGCGGCGGCGAAGGGCCGCTCGCCGGGATAGGGGTGGCCGCAGCAGGTGTTGGACCACACGCCGGGGGAGTGGTACTTGCCCAGCGCCCTGCGCTGGAGCAGCAGCCGGCCCATCTCGTCGAAGAGGAAGACGGAGAAGGCCCGGTGCAGCCGGCCCGGGGCCTGGTGGGCGGAGAGCTTCTCCGCGGTCCCGATCGTCCTGCCGTCCTCGTCGACCAGCTCGAGCATGATCGGGTCCGCCGTGCCGTTGGTCATGTCCGCCCTTCACCGCGCATGTGCCGGAACGGCATTTCTCCTATGTTCCGACTGTCCGCTCCAGTGTGCCGTACACGGACGGGGGCCGCTCGCCGGGCGGTCGGTACGGAACCCCGCCGGCGCCGGCCGGGGGCGCCGCGCGCGGCGTCAGTGGCACAGCCGCCCTTCGCGCGCCGCGTGCCCGTGCGGTTCCAGCTGGAAGGTGCAGTGCTCGACGTCGAAGTGCCGGCCCAGGCAGCCGTGGAGGTCCCGCAGGATCCTGTCGTGGCCCCCCTCGGCCTCCAGCGCCTCCCGGCCGACCACCACGTGCGCGGAGAGCACCGGCATGCCGGAGGTGATGGTCCACACGTGCAGGTCGTGCAGGTCCTCCACGCCGGGCACGCCCAGGATGTGCGCCCGCACCCCGGCCATGTCCACGTTCCGGGGCGCGGCCTCCAGCAGGACATCGATCGCCTCGCGCGCCAGCCGCACCGTCCGCGGCACGATCAGCACCGCGATCAGCAGCGAGGCGACGGGGTCGGCCTGCCGCCAGCCGGTGAACATGATCACCAGCGCGGCGGCGATCACCGCCACCGAGCCCAGGGCGTCCGCCGCCACCTCCAGGAAGGCGCCCCGCACGTTCAGGCTCTCCCGCTGCCCGCGCATCAGCAGGGCCAGGGACAGGCCGTTGAGGGCCAGGCCGACGACGCCGAACAGGACCGTCAGCCCGCCGGGCACCTCCTCGGGATGGCGCAGCCGCTCGACGGCCTCCACCAGGATGTAGCCGCCCACCCCCAGCAGCAGCAGGGCGTTGAGCAGCGCGGCGAGGATCTCGGCCCGGGCGAGGCCGAAGGTGCGCCGCTCGCTGCCGGGCCGGTTGGCGACGTGGATCGCCAGCAGCGCCATCCCGATGCCGACCGCGTCGGTGGCCACATGCCCGGCGTCCGCCAGCAGCGCCAGTGAACCGGTCAGCGCGGCGCCCGCGAGCTCGGCGAGCAGCAGGACGACCGCGATGGCCAGTGCCGCGCGCAGCCGACCCCGGTACGCGGCTCCCGCCGTACCCGGCCCGGCCGGCCGCGGCCCGCCGTGGTTGTGCCCTGCGCCCATGAACGATGCCTCCCGTACGGCGGCCGGTGCCGCTTGCGAACCGGTGCGGACGATCCCAGTGAACTACGGGCGGGGGGTATGGGGCAACGCGGCACTGAACACCGTTGTCATCCCCTCTGACCTGCGCTTTCCAGTCACCTGGCGGACGGGGTCCGCTCGTTCGGGGGACCGGCCCGGATCACTCGGGGAGCGCGGCCGCCCCCCGCTGGAGACCGCCGGCGCCGCGCAGGCGCCGGCCCTCCCAGGCCGAGGCCACCATCTCGCGCACCCCGTACCGGGGCGTCCAGCCCAGCTCCACGCCGATCCGCTCGGCCGAGGCCACCACCCGCGCGGGATCCCCGGGGCGGCGCGGGACGACCACCGGGGCGGGCTCGCGGATACCGGTGACCTCGGCGACGAGGTCGGCCAGCTCCCGCACCGACACGCCCTCGCCGGTGCCCACGTTCACCGTCAGGTCCCCGCCGGCCGGGAGCCCGGCCAGACGGCGGGCGGCGGACAGATGGGCCTCGGCCAGATCGGCGACGTGGATGTAGTCGCGCACGCAGGTGCCGTCGGGGGTGGGGTAGTCGTCGCCGAAGATCCGCGGGGCCTCGCCGCGCGTGAGGGCGTCGAAGAACATCGGGATGACATTGGACACGCCGACGTCGGACAGTTCCGGCCGCGCGGCCCCCGCCACGTTGAAGTAGCGCAGGCAGGCGGTGGACAGCCCGTGCGCCCGCCCCGCGGCTCGCACCAGCCACTCGCCCGCCAGCTTCGTCTCGCCGTAGGGGCTCATCGGGACGCAAGGTGTGTCCTCGGTGACCGGGTCCACGTCCGGCATGCCGTAGACGGCGGCGGAGGAGGAGAACACGAAGCGCCGCACCCCGGCGGCGGCCACGGCCTCCAGCAGCACCGTGAGCCCGTACAGGTTCTCCCGGTAGTACGTCAGCGGATGCTCCACCGACTCGCCCACCTGCTTCTTCGCCGCCAGATGCACCACGCCGGCGACCTCGTGCCCGGCGATCGTGCGGTCGAGCAGGGCGCGGTCGGCGACCGAGCCGCGTACCAGGGGCACGCCGGGCGGCAGCCGCTCGGGCAGGCCGCTGGAGACGTCGTCGAGCACGACGACCCTCTCCCCGGCCTCCGCCATCGCCCGCGCCACATGGGCGCCGACGTATCCGATCCCTCCGGTCACCAGCCACGTCATGTCCCGCAGCCTAACCACCGGTCGCGGGCCGTCGCGGACGCGCTCCTTGTGCGAGTCGGCGGGATCGAGGATCCTGGAACGCGGTCCGTGGTGTTCTGTCACCTTTCGTGACGCGGGGGCGCTTCCGCCCGGTGAATGCGGGGTGAACGGGCGCTTCCACCTATCCGATAACCTCTGGCCACGTGCTGCCTGCCCCGAACGGGCGATGGCGCACTGTGACCGCTGCCCGGATGCCGCTCGCTTACGGACCGCGCCGCGGACGGTACGGCTTCCAAGGAGTGAGTTCGTTCTTGTCGACCGCCATTCTCACCGGTCCGCCGGTCGCGGGGGCGCCCCTGGAGGGCGGTCTGCGGTCGCTGGGTTTCGACGTGCGGGTGGCGCAGGACGCCGCCGGGGTGGAGACGGCGCTGGCGGCCGTCCCGGCCGGTGAGCGCGTCGCCCTCGTCGACCCCCGCTTCGTCGGGCACACGCACAGCCTGCGGCTGGCCCTGACCGACCCGCGCTTCCCCGCCGCCGCGATCCCCGGCGCGCTGGCCGTCCGGCCCGGGGCGCGCGCCGCCCTGGCCCGCGCCGTGTCCGCCGCTTCCACGGCCGCGGCGCCGTCCGCGTCCTCCGCGGCGGGAGGCGCGGCACGCACCGCCGCCCCCGAGCCGGCCGGACTGCCCGACCGGGCGGCCGCCGCCCTGGAGGCGGACGACCGTGCTCCGGCCGTGCACCGCCCCGAGCTGGGCGTCCTCGTCGCCGCCGTGCCCGCCGACGGCGCGCAGCGGGCCGATGCCGAGCGGGCCGTGGCGGCCGTCGACGAGGAGCGGGTGCGGCTGCGCTCGGCGGTGAAGTCCCGCGACGGCTTCTTCACCACCTTCCTCGTCAGCCCCTACTCCCGCTACCTCGCCCGCTGGTGCGCCCGGCGCGGACTCACCCCCAACCAGGTGACCACCGCCTCGCTGCTCACCGCGCTGGTCGCCGCCGCCTGCGCGGCCACCGGCACCCGCGGCGGCTTCGCCGCGGCCGGGGTGCTGCTGATCGCCTCGTTCGTGCTGGACTGCACCGACGGCCAGCTCGCCCGTTACGCGCTGAAGTACTCCACGCTCGGAGCCTGGCTGGACGCCACCTTCGACCGGGCCAAGGAGTACGCCTACTACGCGGGCCTGGCCCTCGGCGCGGCCCGCGGCGGCGACGACGTGTGGGCCCTGGCGCTGGGCGCGATGGTGCTCCAGACCTGCCGGCACGTGGTGGACTTCTCCTTCAACGAGGCCGACCACTACAGGAGGGACGGCGCCCGGGAGCGCGAGGGGGAGCCCGCCACCGGGAGCGCCGATCCCGCCGCCGCCCTGTCGGGGAAGCTCGACCGGGTCGGCTGGACGGTGTGGGCCCGCCGCATGATCGTGCTGCCGATCGGCGAACGCTGGGCGCTGATCGCCGTCCTCACCGCCTTCACCACCCCCCGCACCACCTTCACCGTGCTGCTGGTCGGCTGCGCGTTCGCCGCCTGCTACACCACCGCCGGGCGGGTGCTGCGCTCCCTGGCCCGAAAGGGCGTGCGCACCGACCGCGCCGCGCGGGCCCTGGCCGAGCTGGCCGACTCCGGACCGCTGGCCGAGGGCGTGGCCCGGGCCGCCGTGTCCCGGACGCGCGGGGCGCGGCCGTCCGCTTTCGCCGCCCCGGCCCTGGCCCTGCTCGGCGCGGCGGCCCTGGTGGCCGCCGCGCTGTGGGCCCCGGTCGGCCCCTGGCTGCCGGCCGCCGCGCTCGGCTACGCGGTCCTGTCCGGGCTGGCCGTCGCCCGCCCGCTGACGGGCCCGCTGGACTGGCTGGTGCCGCCCCTCTTCCGCGCGGCGGAGTACACCACGGTCCTGGTACTCGCCGCCCGGTCGGACGCGGAGGGGGCCCTGCCCGCCGCGTTCGGGCTGGTCGCGGCGGTCGCCTACCATCACTACGACACGGTGTACCGCATTCGCGGCGGCACCGGCGCCCCGCCGCACCGGCTGGTGCGGGCGATCGGCGGGCACGAGGGACGCGCTGTGGCGGTCACGGCCGCCGCCGCCCTCTGGGCCGCCGGGCAGGGTTTCACGATCGCGCTCACGGCCCTGGCCGGGGCCCTGGCGCTCACGGTGCTCACCGAGAGCGTCCGTTTCTGGGTGTCCTCACACGCACCCGCCGTACACGACGAAACAGGAGAACCCGCATGATCGGCCTCGTGCTGGCCGCCGGCGCCGGACGGCGTCTGCGCCCCTACACCGACACCCTTCCCAAGGCCCTGGTGCCGGTGGACCCGGCGGGCGAGGGCACCACCACCGTGCTGGACCTCACCCTCGGCAACTTCCGCGAGGTCGGCCTCACCGACGCCGCCGTGGTCGTGGGCTACCGCAAGGAGGCCGTCTACGAGCGCAGGGCGGCCCTGGAGAAGAAGTACGGCGTCAAGCTCCACCTGGTGGACAACGACAAGGCCGAGGAGTGGAACAACGCCTACTCCCTGTGGTGCGCCCGGGACGTCATCAAGGAGGGCGTGATCCTGGCCAACGGCGACACCGTCCACCCCGTCTCCGTCGAGCAGACGCTGCTCCAGGCCCGCGGCAAGGGGCAGCGGATCATCCTCGCCCTCGACACGGTCAAGAAGCTGGCCGACGAGGAGATGAAGGTCGTCACCGAGCCCGGCAGGGGCGTGCGCCGCATCACCAAGCTGATGGACCCGGCCGACGCCACCGGCGAGTACATCGGCGTGACCCTCATCGAGGGCGACGCCGCCGCCGACCTGGCCGACGCGCTGAAGGCCACCTTCGAGCGCGACCCGCAGCTGTACTACGAGGACGGCTACCAGGAGATGGTCGACCGCGGCCTGACCATCGACACCGCCGCCATCGGCGACGTGAAGTGGGTCGAGATCGACAACCACGACGACCTGAACAAGGCGCGGGAGATCGCGTGCCAGTACTGACCCGGCTCATCCCCTCGCCGGTCGTCGTCGACATCAGGCCCGGTGCGCTGGACGACCTGGCGACCCTCCTGGTCGACCAGCGCATCTCGGCCTCCGGCAAGCTCGCCATCGCCATCAGCGGCGGCTCGGGCGCGGCCCTGCGCGAGCGGTTCGCGCCCGCCCTGCCGGGCGCCGACTGGTACGAGGTCGGCGGCGGGACACTGGACAACGCGATCAAGCTGGCCGACGCGATGAAGTCCGGCCACTACGACGCGGTCGTCGGCATGGGCGGCGGCAAGATCATCGACTGCGCCAAGTTCGCCGCCGCGCGCATCGGCCTGCCGCTGGTCGCCGTCGCCACCAACCTCAGCCACGACGGCCTGTGCTCGCCGGTGGCCACGCTCGACAACGACGCCGGCCGCGGCTCGTACGGCGTGCCGAACCCGATCGCGATCGTGATCGACCTCGACGTCATCCGCGAGGCCCCGATCCGCTTCGTGCGCTCGGGTGTGGGCGACGTGATCTCCAACATCTCCGCCGTCGCCGACTGGGAGCTCTCCCACAAGGTCACCGGCGAGTCGATCGACGGCCTGGCCGCCGCCATGGCCCGCCAGGCCGGCGAGGCGGTGCTGCGCCACCCGGGCGGCTGCGGCGACGACGAGTTCCTCACGGTGCTGGCCGAGGGGCTGGTGCTCACCGGCATCTCCATGTCGGTCGCCGGCGACAGCCGCCCCGCCTCCGGTGCCTGCCACGAGATCAACCACGCCTTCGACCTGCTCTACCCCAAGCGCGCCGCCGCCCACGGCGAGCAGTGCGGGCTCGGCGCCGCCTTCGCGATGCACCTGCGCGGGGCCGAGGAGCAGACGGCGCTGATCGTCGACGTGCTGCGCCGCCACGGCCTGCCCGTACTGCCCGGCGAGATCGGCTTCGACGAGGACGAGTTCGTGCGCGCGGTGGAGTACGCGCCGCAGACCCGGCCCGGGCGCTACACGATCATCGAGCACCTGGACCTGTCCACCGACCAGATCAGGGACGCGTACGCCGACTATGTCAAAGCCGTCAGTAGCTGAACTCCGCCCGGTCGTCCACCCCGCCGGGGTGAAGGACCGGCGCAGCGGTGAGCACTGGGCCGGGCGCCTGTACATGCGGGAGATCTCGCTGCGCTGGACCCGGCATCTGGTGAACACCCGGATAACGCCCAACCAGCTCACCTATCTGATGGTGGTCGCCGGTGTGGCGGCCGGCGCCGTACTGCTGGTGCCCGGCCCGGCCGGGGCCGTCCTGGCCGCCCTGCTGATCCAGTTCTACCTGCTGCTGGACTGCGTGGACGGCGAGGTCGCCCGCTGGCGCAAGCAGACCTCCATCACCGGCGTCTACCTCGACCGGGTGGGCCACTACCTGGCCGAGGCGGCGCTGCTGGTCGGCTTCGGGGTGCGGGCCGCGGACGTCTTCCGCACCGAGGGAGCCTCCGCGAACTGGCTGTGGGCCTTCCTGGGCACCGTGGCCGCGCTGGGCGCGATCCTGATCAAGGCCGAGACCGATCTGGTGGACGTCGCCCGCTCCCGCAGCGGTCTGCCCGCGGTGAAGGACGAGGCGGCCGTGCCCCGCTCCTCGGGGCTGGCGCTGGCCCGCCGGGCGGCCGCGGCGCTGAAGTTCCACCGGCTGGTCGGCGGCGTCGAGGCATCCCTGGTGATCCTGGCGGTGGCGGTCGCCGACGCGGTGCACGGCGGTCTGTTCTTCACCCGGCTGGGCGTCGCCGTCCTGGCGGCCATCGCGGTCCTGCAGACGCTGCTGCACCTGGTGTCCATCCTGGCTTCGAGCCGGCTGCGGTGAAGGCGGTGAACGACATGACCGAGGGCGCGCGGCCCTCCTCCGGCAGGCCCCTGACACTGGGCGCGGTCGTCCTCACCATGGGCAACCGCCCCGAGGAGCTGCGCGCCCTGCTGGACTCGGTCGCCAAGCAGGACGGCGACCCGGTCCAGGTGGTGGTCGTCGGCAACGGCGCCCCGCTGCCGGAGCTCCCGCAGGGGGTGCGGACGGTGGAGCTGCCGGAGAACCTGGGCATCCCCGGCGGCCGCAACGTCGGCATCGAGGCGTTCGGGCCCGGTGGGAGCGGGGTGGACGCCCTGCTCTTCCTCGACGACGACGGGCTGCTGCCGAACACCGACACCGCCGAGCTGGTCCGGCAGGCGTTCACCGCCGATCCGGAGCTGGGCATCATCAGCTTCCGTATCGCCGACCCGGACACCGGGGCCACCCAGCGCCGCCACGTGCCGCGGCTGCGCGCCTCGGACCCGATGCGCTCCTCGCGCGTGACGACCTTCCTCGGCGGCGCCAACGCCGTGCGCACGGCGGTCTTCCAGGAGGTCGGCGGGCTGCCGGACGAGTTCTTCTACGCGCACGAGGAGACCGACCTGGCCTGGCGGGCGCTGGACGCGGGGTGGATGATCGACTACCGCGCGGACATGGTGCTCCACCACCCCACCACCCTCCCCAGCCGCCACGCGGTCTACCACCGCATGGTCGCCCGCAACCGCGTGTGGCTGGCCCGGCGCAACCTGCCGCTGCCGCTGATCCCCCTCTACCTGGGCGTATGGCTGCTGCTGACCCTCGCCCGGCGCCCCTCGCGCCCCGCGCTGCGCGCCTGGCTGGGCGGTTTCCGGGAGGGCTGGACGACCCCGTGCGGTCCTCGCCGTCCCATGAAGTGGCGTACGGTGTGGCGTCTGACCCGGCTGGGCCGCCCTCCCGTCATCTGACAAGCTCTGTCTGAGAGCATCGGGTCCGGTGACAGGAGCCGGGGCCCGCTGCGCTCATTCCATCCCGGCTGCGCACTGTGAGGACGAAAGTTTCAACGTGAGCGAGACAACGCACGGTGGTGCGATCGCGACGGGCGAGCCCCCGCGTTCACCAGACGACGGCCTGTCCCCGGCCGAACTCGCCGCCAAGTACGGGTTGACGGTGAGCGGTGCCCGGCCCTCCCTGACGGAGTACGTCCGGCAGTTGTGGGCGCGGCGGCACTTCATCCTCGCCTTCTCCCGGGCGAAACTCATGGCCCAGTACAGCCAGGCCAAGCTGGGCCAGCTGTGGCAGGTGGCGACCCCGCTGCTGAACGCCGCGGTGTACTTCTTCGTCTTCGGCATCCTGCTGGGCGGACGCGAGGGAGTGCCGGGCGGCAACGGGAACTACGTCCCCTTCCTGGTCACGGGCGTCTTCGTCTTCACCTTCACACAGACCTCGGTGATGTCGGGCGTCCGCTCCATCTCCGGCAACCTGGGCCTGGTGCGGGCCCTGCACTTCCCGAGGGCCTCGCTGCCCATCTCCTTCTCCCTGCAGCAGCTCCAGCAACTGCTCTACTCGATGATCGTCCTGGGGGCCATCCTCCTCGGCTTCGGCCACTACCCGCGGTGGACCTGGCTGCTGGTGGTGCCGATCCTGGCCCTTCAGCTGGTCTTCAACACCGGCCTGGCGATGATCATGGCCCGGCTGGGGAGCAAGACCCCGGACCTCGCCCAGCTGATGCCCTTCGTGATGCGCACCTGGATGTACGCGTCGGGCGTGATGTACTCCCTGGAGTACATGCTCAGGGAGCGCACCAGCGCTCCGGAGTGGCTGGTCTTCGCCATCCAGGCCAACCCCGCGGCCGTCTACATGGACCTCATGCGCTTCGCGCTCATCGACGGCTACACCCCCGCCGACCTCCCGCCGTACGCCTGGGCACTGGCCGCGGGGTGGGCCGTGGTGATCGGCCTCGGCGGATTCGTGTACTTCTGGAAGGCGGAGGAGCGTTATGGCCGTGGCTGAGAAGAGCGCGACCGCCGCGTCGGCGGACAAGGAGACGGAGGGCGCGGAGGCCGCCGCCGAACGCCGGCCGACCGTCATCGCCGACGGCCTGCACATCGTCTACCGCGTCAACGGTGGCGCCCGGGGAAGGGGCAGTGCCACGGCGGCCCTCAACCGGATCATCCGCCGCAGGCCGGGTGGGAACGTGCGCGAGGTGCACGCGGTCAAGGGCGTCAGCTTCACCGCCTACCGCGGCGAGGCCATCGGCCTGATCGGCTCCAACGGCTCGGGCAAGTCCACGCTGCTGCGCGCCATCGCGGGCCTGCTGCCGGCCGAGCGCGGCAGGGTCTACACCGACGGCCAGCCCTCCCTGCTGGGCGTCAACGCCGCTCTGATGAACGACCTGACCGGTGAGCGCAACGTCATACTGGGCGGACTGGCGATGGGTATGTCCAAGGCCCAGATCCAGGAGCGCTACCAGGACATCGTCGACTTCTCCGGAATCAACGACAAGGGCGACTTCATCAGCCTGCCGATGCGGACCTACTCCTCCGGCATGGCGGCCCGGCTGCGGTTCTCCATCGCCGCCGCCAAGGACCACGACGTGCTGATGATCGACGAGGCGCTGGCGACGGGCGACAAGAAGTTCCAGAAGCGCTCGGAGGCCCGCATCCGCGAGCTGCGCAAGGAGGCCGGGACGGTCTTCCTGGTCAGCCACAACAACAAGTCCATCCGGGACACCTGCGACCGGGTGCTGTGGCTGGAGAGCGGCGAGCTGCGCATGGACGGCCCGACCGAGGAAGTGATGAAGGCGTACGAGGAGTTCACCCGCAAGTAACCGCTCGTGCCGCCATCCGGGTGTGGATCGGCCCCGCCCCCCGGGGGGGGGGGGGGGCCCCCCCCCCCCCCGCCCGGCCCCCGGGGGGGGGTCAAATACCCGCCCGGGGGCGCGGCGGGGCGGGCGGCGGGCCCCGGGG